>JADGPZ010000228.1 GCA_017882165.1 Candidatus Kapaibacterium sp. | reverse complement strand
TTCGCGAAGAACTTCTCGGGATCCTTGATGCTGGCCCGATAGAGCTTCTCGTACCGCGCGATCGAGCTGATGCGCGCCTGCTCGGCGAACTTCTTGCTCGGCTTGAATAGACGCTTTTCGGCAAGTGTGGATTCGATGGATCGGCTATCGGATGCGGGTGTCTTCTTCTTGGGCGACTTTGTCATGGCTGCAAAAATACGATAGGAATCGCATGGCTGCGAGACTCACGACAAACTGTCAATTCCCGAACCGCGGATTCACCACGTTATTATAGATCGACCCGAAGGTGTAGGTGAATCCGACCGAGGTCCAGTATGAGTAATTCGTCGCAAGCTGCTGGCGCTGGAGAAGGATTTCGTCATCCGTCAGTCCAGCTTTGTCGAGCGAGAGCTGGTCGTGGATGCTGGAGTATTGTCCTTGCAGACGTAGTGAAAGTCCTTCGAAGAGTCGAAGTTGAAGCGTCTCGTAGACGTTCAAATGGTTCTTTGTCAGGTCGTAGAGGTATTGCGAAGCGGAGATGTCCGTCTCGATCGATCCCCACGGTTTTTGAAAGATGAGACTGGCCGAAAGCGTGTGACTCGCAAGCATCTCGTGAAGTTTATCGAAGATCGTCGTATCCGCGTAGTGGAAGTCTCTCACGCCAATTGTGTACAGCAGGCGCAGTTGACGCGAGGTGGACTCGCGATAGGGGTACACGTCGTACTCCAACCCCAATTGCGGCTCGACCAGCAGGCTTGTGTTTGTGTAGCTGGATGTGCTCAGGCCAAAGCTCGGCCCCAGCGACCAATGATCGCTCAAACTCCAAACGACGAGTGCGTAGAACGCGCCAGATCGAGAGATACTCGTGAGATCGAGATCCTCAAACCGGTTCTCATAGTATGACCCGGAGGTGCTGAGCTTGACTTTGAGGGCTTCGGTTGTTCGATTCGCGTATAACGAACCCCAGTAGTTCGCAACACTTCGCAATTGCTCCCCACTGAGATAGGCTTCGATGTCGGTACCGATGACCCAGCTATCCCATGGATCGTCTTTGGGCACGGCAACGCTGGTGGTATCCGCAGGTTGAAACGAGAGTGCGAGCCGATCGGCCTGCGCGGAGTGCGCGACGTATCGCGCCAGACCGAGACCAAGCGTATGCGTCATGAGCGAGCGGACCTCATCCGGCGTGGTCGTCTCCTGATCGGTGAACCGAAGTGTATCGGTCAACCCTTCGAATCGCTGCTGCCCCAAAAAGACGACGGTGTATCTGGCTCCGCCGTTTGGCGAGAATTCGCGAATAACGAACGCGTGAACCTCCGCTTGTGCAGGGTCGCGAACGAAGTCAACATAGGACATCGTTCGCCGCAAGTAGTCCGGATCGCACGTCTGACACGAGAGGTAGAACTTGATCTTCGCGCTCGAATCCGCCACCTGCGCACGGGACACAGAAGCAAGCATCACGATGAGCGAGATCGTGGTCAGGCCGGCCAGTCTGGAAAGAAAATTGGACATGGGGAAACGTTACGGACGCGAGCCTGTAAATGTTCCCTGTCAATCGGTCGAAGCATCGCGCAAAAAAAGAAAGTCCCGATCGGCTGATCGGGACTTTGAATCAAATTCTAACACTCAACTCCAGCTCACTGCTTCACAATACTCGTGCTCATCCCGCCAACACGCAGGATGTAAGTACCAGCCGGAAGTGCGCTGGCATCGAAGTTCGTGCTGGACTGCACGGAGAACTGCGCAACCGTACGCCCGAGGACATCGAGCAATTCAGCCTGGAGCGGCTTGGAGGTTTGCCCAATATCAATCGTGAAGTTATCGGTCGAGGGGTTTGGATAGACTCGAAGGGTGGACGTGGTTGGCGCGTCACCGCTTACTCCGCCTTGTCCCGCGACCTTCTTCGCCGCGAGCGCCAACGTGTCGAATGACTTGTTGCCAGCAAGGTCTACGACGGTCAGGTTGATTTGCGCGGCAATTGTGGTGTCGATCTGGTGACCTGTGAAGCTGAACGAGAATTGATTGTGAATCGCCGCTCGCGTCGGCATCACGTCGAAGGCGAAGTTGGTCGAGGTCATCTTAACGCTATCCATTCCCCGGTCCCACGGCTGGCTCTCAGTCACAGTGATACTAATTGTCGTATCACTTGGAATGAAGGGCTTTGTCGCGATCAGTGGCGCATGAGTATCCGGAATCGTGCAGTATGTAATCGTGTCGAGCACTGTATTGCCAGCCGTATCCACAACGCGGACGATCATCTGACCATTCTTCATCGAGTCCGTCACGCGCACGACAAACGGCACCGTGTCAATCGAGCTGTGCGCGAGGGTCTGCAAGGTCATGTTGGTGGCGCTGACTTGCGTCAGGCTCGTAAAACCAACCGGCGCTTTGGCCGTATCGATCGCAAGCACATTCGTCGCCCGAGAATTACACATGCTGCCATCGTAGCTACCAGAATCCTGCTGGACGGTGAAGACAGTCTTCGCATACGGCAGCGCCATACTTCCATCCTTCATAATGAGTTGCGCATAGATACTCGGATTACCCGAACCCTTGCGGAAGTCACACCAGGCCGCAATAGCCCCACCGGTGCGGGGAGCAAGCACCACCTGCTTGGCAGTCCAATTCCCGTGGCAGATTGGAATACCCCATGATGAACTCTTGGTTTTTGTTGGAAGATAATTCCATCCCCATCGATCGACAACCTGAGCGTAGATGCACGTGTCCGGGCTACCGGAATTGCGTGCATCATTCCAGACGGCGAGCAACATGCCGTTGTCTACTTTAACGGCGTGATGGCCAACCTGCCCTAAAGGCTGTGAAACGATTTTGTACCACGATCTCTCTGCTGGCATAATGGATGTCCCATCGCCTTTGAGCCTGGTCATACCGATATCCCAATCGTTAGGTCCCGCGCCAAGCGAGCCCGTGCGGTACGAGAGCATCACTCCCCGCGTTCTCCTGCCAGAGGGTGGCGTTACGTCCGAATCATCAGAAAAAACATCGGGATGCAATTGGTCCAGGATGGCATCCAATTGCACGGATCCTCCCCAAGTCAAGGAGGAATCGGCCGGAGTGGCACAATTCAAACGCGTTGTCCAAACGTCCTGGCCGTCCGCAGGCACCGCACTTGTCACCTCCCATGCCATCATCATCTGACCGCTCGCGGTGTCGCGCTTAATTGTCACGTTTGAAGCGGCCTGGGTGGAGGTCTGTCCCTTGTAAATCGTATAGCCCATCGGCGTGGTCCACTTCGTCGCACATGCAGAATCGAAGTGCATGGCACTGATCGAGTTCGGCAGCGTCGCGCCGGTCTCCCACGCGAGGTAACACCCGCCGGTGCCATCACTACAGACCGAGGGGCCGTGCTGCTTGTTCGTTGAGGTATCGACCACCAACCCCTGCATGAACGCGAAATAGTAGGTCAGATTCTCGGCCCACGGCGGATACGTCGCCAATGTAAGACTGGTATCGCTCGTGACACTCCCAACAGCGTACAACTTCCCGCCGATCGTAATACTCATATTCGTGATATCGCCATATCCCTTACTCTTGAAGTGTGCGTTTGGATCGTCGAACTCGTTCTTCCAATTACCAAATCCGAGGTTGATTCTCCGGGAG
>JADGPZ010000116.1 GCA_017882165.1 Candidatus Kapaibacterium sp. | reverse complement strand
CAGTAAATCCACCGGGCAGTGGAGCATACCTTGGTACTATAAACATTGGTAATGCCTGGATGCGCCTGACGTACGGTGACACTTCAAGCTTTTGGTCGGTTCGTATCGGCCTCATGAGTGCTATTGAGGGCTATGGCGCTTCCGATGCTTCCATCGGACCATCGAGTCCGCTCCTCAAGGGCGCAGGCCAGACCGTGATCGGGTCGAAAATTGCTTCGACTCTCTACACGCCCGGCACCGGAGAAGCTGGAGTCGAAGTGGGTTGGAACATGGATCGTCTTTCCATCCACCTGGGAATCTTCAATGGCGGGTACGTCTATAATGGAGGATTTCAGGCGGCCATTGGAGGCAATGCCAAGAAGCCGGCTAATTCGCCGTCTTATAACTCTAAAGATCTGATGCTGTTTGCGAATTACATGCTCGATGAGCATGGTGGCAGCATCGCCGCATACGCATTCAACGGCAGCATCGACTTCACCAATCCATTGATGCCCAGCCCCGTGCAGGGCATGTTCCCGGATAACTTCATGCGCTTCGGTCTCTATGCGACCAGTCCTACGTTCTCGGGATTCAAGCTCCTCGCGGGCGTCTCGATGGGGACAGACAAGGAATGGGTTACGACGACCGATTCGAGTTCCTACTTAGGAAAGGTCTCGCCTGACTCCACGTCATCGAGTTTCGGTTGGTTCGTGGAACCCGACTTCCGTTTGGATAAGAGCTGGTCGTGCGGCGCCCGCTACGATTATTTCGATCCGATCCAGGGCAAATGGCAGAACGATCCAGCCGCAGGCGGCAGCGCACAGAATTTCACGATCACTGCGAAGTCGGTGTTCATGAACTACTGCATGAACAACGGCTTGACCTTCCAGGCGGAGGTGAAAGATCAGACCACTGGTCAAGGTTTGGACAAGACCGCCACGATCAAGACCAAGGACGATTACAGCTTGACACTGAGCACCTTCTTCGTCTGGTAAGTAATCGAGTGTTTTTGAAGTTCGAGGCGCATTCAACAGTTCTAAGGGTACTTGCGCTCTGAAGAGTACGAAGCCCCAGGACCATTACGGTCGCTGGGGCTTCGCTCGCTTTATCCGGCGCGCCGACAGTTGGCATTTGCGCATTTCCATTAACTTTACAATCGAAACACCATGAAGACTTCACATCTGCATTTTCTTTTCACGGCCATAATTGGCATTTCATTACTATCGTCATCAGAATCGTATGGCATTCCGGCGTTTGCCCGCAAGTACCAAATGGAGTGCACAATGTGCCACGAGCCGGTACCCCGCCTCAACGAATTCGGCTACAAATTCCGCGCTGCCGGCTTTCGGCTGCCGGAAGAGATCGGCAAAGGCGAAGCCTCTGGCGATTACAGCAACTACATCGCCGCGCGCGTCGTGGTCTCGGGCACCTACCAGAGCGTCGTCGGCAGCGACAATAATACCGGGGTCAATACCACAGCCCTGAACGATATCAGCTTCGGTCCCGCGGCAATCTACCCCTTGTGTGGTTCATTCGGTGGACACATTTCTGCCTTTTCCGAATTTGAATTCACTCCTGGCGATGGAATCGACATCGACAATGCATTCATCCGCTACACGGTTGGCGAGGCGGACAACTTCTGGTCATTCCGGGCCGGCATCTTTCACCCGATCGAAGGGTACGGAGCTTCGGATGCTGACGCGATGCTCGGCGTATCGGGCCAGCTCTTTCCCGGTTCCGGAGCCATGACGCTGGTTGGTGGAAACCTCACGCCGACGCCTTACAATATTACTGCGGCCGAGACCGGCATCGAAGCAGGGTGGAACGCGGATCGCCTTTCGTTGCGCGCTGGCATGTTTAACGGTGGCTATGTTGGCGCTGATGGGGCGTTTCAATCGGCGGTTGGTGGAAGCCTCACCAAACAGAGAGGGATGCCTTCCTATAACACGAAGGAATTCCGGGTTTTTGGTAACTACATTTTGGACGAGCACGGCGGGAGCATCGCCGCATACGCCTTCACGGGTAGTGTCGATCTTCCGAACCCGGATACCAACATCAAGGATATCGCAGGGATGTTTCCAGATCGGTACAATCGCTATGGCGTTTTCGCAACCACGCCGACATTCTCTGGATTCAAGGTTCTGGCCGGGCTGGGCCTGGGAACAGACAAGGAGTGGGTGACCGACACGACTACGTATCACGGCCATGTGTCGGCTGATTCGACGGCAGCGAGTATGGGTTACTTCGGCGAACTCGATTACCGAATCAACAAGGAGTGGTCGATTGGCGGTCGGTACGATTTCTTCAATCCGATCACCGGCAGCAACTACCAGAACAATGAGATGACCGCGATCTCCGCGTTCGTCAACTTCTGCGCGAACAACGGGTTGGTCATTGCCGGTGAGGTGATGCGCCAGCAGACCGCTGGGGGAGTGGATGCAAACAATGCGGTGCTGATGACGAACAATTACAGCGCAACGATCAAAGCGTTCTTCATCTGGTAAGAGATCTGAATCGGGATTCTTCGACCGGGCGGTAACTCAGCGATCGCCCGGTCGAGGCCGGGTCCGCACAGTGGGTGCAAGAGATCTGGCCTCCGCCACATGTCCCTTGCTGATTGACCGATGAGAGTACCTTGGAAGCGCCTGCAAGGATTGCGCGTTCCTCGATCTCTGCGGTTTTCGGAGCTCCCGCGAGTACAATCGTGCTTTTCGGTTGCGCGGCGCGCAGGTGCTCGATCGCACGCAGCGACGATTCACCGTTCAGGCCGTATTCCACAATGATAACCTGCGGCGTTTCCTCCCACGCGATCGCAAGGGCTCCGCATAAGGTCGAGGAGGAGAACACTTCATACCCTTGCCGCGCGAAGTCGCGACCAATGACAGACCGGATGTCATCGAACTCTTCAACGATCAGGAGCACATTGCGAGGTGGAAGAGGCGCCGTTCGTTTGCGACGCGATACCTGCCTCAGGCTCTGCTTGGCCGAATTCATGACGGTTGTGCCCGTAAGGCCGGGATGCTGCGCCATAAGGCCCAGACAGAAGGTGGCTAATTCGCGATGAAAATTTATCATTGTCGTTGTTCCTCAGACGGATTGCGAGATGGTGTGTGTTGCGCACCTCTCTTCTGTGTCTCGTTGTGTGACGCTCCCCGCATCATGCAACGTTCGGAGAATGCTTCATGGACTTGAGGAAGGTCTCTTGTCCATTCGGTCATCGACTCTTAGACTACATCGGTATTGCCTCAGACCGTATTGCAGCCTAACGAGTGAAGGGACGCCGATACCGGCGTCCCTTCCTACTCAGGATCTCAGCTCGGCTTGGATCCGGCCACGAGATCGTTCGGATCATCAGAACTTCAGGGAGAACCCTCCACGGATCAAGCTGCCCTTGAAGTTGTTCAAAGCATAGTAATCGGCACCGCTGACCTGATCCTCCTTATAGTACACGAGCTGGTAGTCGGCCATAATTCCGACATTCGGAGTTATGTCGTAGGATACCTGCACGTGCGCATTGTACGAGGTGTACGGTCCTCCAAAGAGGGTGCGATCCTGATAGACGCCCTTCGGATTCAGGGTGGTGCTGATAGAATCCTTGTTATAGAGAACCCTCATCGCGGAGTCAGCCATCACACCACCCGATGACGATGTCAGCGAAATGCCGGCATCGATGTGTAGTGCTTCGATTGGTGCTGTGCGCAGCGTCACATCGAGATAGCGATCGATCGTGTTCTGCGTGACCATGAATGTTCCAGAGTCTCCGAAGACTGCCTGCGTGTTCAGTGTGGTTGCGCCTGAAGCGATCGTACCCCAGGTCACAGGAATGTCGTAGATGTTCTTCTTGTATTCGCCGCTCACGTAGAGCGAGAGTTGCTTCGACATTGTGTAACCGACCGATGCGCTGAGCGACGACATCTTGTTGTCGTACGGGCGGTCCGTCAGTGTGATATTGCGCCGGACGCCATTGCCGAATGCTCCGTTGGCGATGGAGACTCCTAACAAGGTCGAAGTTCCCATCCTTCCGGTGTATCGAAGTGAGGCGCTGAGATGACTCATCGGATCGCCCTGGATACCGAGGCTGAACGCATCGATACTCTTCGGCACGATTCGAACCGGCATATCAACGGTCGTGCCGTTATCCGTCGCAGTATTGGTCGTGTGGCTGTATCGACCGTCAACCCGGAAGTCACTTGATGGCCGAAGATTGAAGTTCACGTATGGAGTCATCGAAGTGGTCTTCGCTGAGAGGTACGCATTTCCTTCGGTATCCACCACGCCAAGTGGCGCCACATTCACAACAGGTGAAATGGCAGTGTAGCGGACTCCAGCTTTGAGACTGAGCATCGTGATCGGCGCATAGCTGAGGAAGCCTTCGATTTCCTGCTGAGGAATCGCATAGCTCGTCACCGTATTTAGTGAGGTGGCACTTGTGTCCCTGGCGATCGAGAGATCCTTGCGATAGATCTGGACTCTGTAATTGTAATTGCCAGAGCCATCTTCTGTCGTCTTGGTGTACTCGTATCTGCCCGTTACCGAGAGTTCATCCATCAACCGACCTGTCACATTCAGCGATCCGACGAGCCGAGTGCTCTTCAGATTCATCGCTGCACTGTTCAGGAGGTAATGGTAGGTAGAGTCGTTCGGCAAGTAGGCCGTGCCCTGCTTCGTGATGCTTCCAGCATACCCCGACTGATCGAGGCTGATGGTCGGATTGAAGTTGGTGGTCTCATACTTGACGTTCGCTGTGATGTCCACACTCTCTGTCGGGCGTGTTACGCCTTCAAAGAAGAAGTATGGTGTCGAGTTATCCAGCGTCTGGTTGTATGTAGCATTGGTGAGCCACAACGGGTTGGTCCCACTGACTGTCGCTGTTGCACCCTTGGCAGCATTCGGAGCAATATAGCCACCGTACATGCCCGAAAAGGCGTTGATCAGCGGTACAGCACCATTATTCACATACACCCCCGCACCGAGATTCGTGTATGTAAGCGGCAGAGTGCTGTCTGCCAGGAGTGAACCGTCGATCGTCTGTGTGAAGGACCGGAGCCCGCCACCGATTGTAACCGCTGATGATTGATCAACCTGCCAGTTGAGTGAGGCGAGGAAATCACGGGTCTCATCGTTGCGCGGCATGCTGATCCAAAACGGTCCGCTGGAAGAACCAGATGCGCTCAGGCCATCCAGCATCGCATTGTGCGTGAGTACTGCGCCTCCATCCCTTCCGGTCGAATTGTATTGCACGTTGACTTTCACGTTGTCCGACGCGTTTACGTCGAGCGATGCATTGAGCGTGGTGCGTGTGAAGTCAAATTTGTGCAGGCCGGAGAGGAGGGAATCATTGCGATTCAGATAGTACTTCGACGAGCGATAGTCCACTCTGAAATCGTACGAATTGTACGCTCTCATGCGAAACGATCCCGTCGTGAAGGGATCATTGATCCCGCTGGCGTTCATCGACATTTCATCGAAGAATCCGTCGCCACTCTTCTTCTCACCATAGAGATTGAAGGAGTTGAGGATGAGCCCGCTGTGCAGGTTGTACGCCTCGTTATAGCGTGCCGTGGCGAATGTGTCAATATTCCCGTTGGCGTCCGTCAGTGAGGAACTCCTGTAGCCTGCGGTTAAGCCGAAGTTGTAGATGTAGTTGCCCGCATCGATGCCGGACGGCGGCGGCGTCTTGCCTTCCTGCGCGAAGCTCGTGTTGGCGCTTAGAAGAACCGTAAGGAGGAGTGCAATTGCACGAATGCTCCACATAATTGCTGGTTGCTTGTGTGTGTGTGTCATGTGTCAGTCCTCCTTATTCAATGAAGTACTTGTCGCGATTGGAGCCATGGATTGCGACATGGCATCGGGTGCAATCGCCTGCGGTGGTCGTGCTGAGATTGCCGCGACCATGGGGCGGTCCAACGCCCATTTCTGCGCTATGGCAACTCAGACAGAGCTCGCGGACATCGCGGACTTTCAGCATGTTCCGTGCTGCCGATCCGTGTTGCTCGTGGCATGCCACGCATCCGTCCATCGTCTGTGCACTATGCTCATAGAGGAAGGGTCCGCGCTTATCCTGGTGGCACTTGACGCAAAGCGTCTTCGTATCGGCCCGGAGCTGATGCGGCTTGTCGGATCCGTGCGGATTGTGACAATCGTTACACTTCATCGTCCCTTCCAACACGCGGTGATGCGTGGGCTTGTTGAAGTCTGCTTCCGTGCTCTTATGGCAGGAGAGGCAGAGTTCGGTCTGTGTGCCGCGGATCATTGCGCTCTTACCAACGGCATTCGCCGAGCTCTTCTGCTCTTTTGACGGATGAACATCGTGGCAGGTGACGCAGGTAACACCAGCGCGTGCGTGCTCACTGACTTTCCAGTGACTCTGTTCGCTCTTCTTCTCGTGACACTTGAGGCACGTTTCACTGAGTTTCTGCGGAGTCATCTTTGCGACACTGACGATTGTCCCTTCTGCGCCTTTGGACTCCACATGCTTTGTGACATCACCGTGGCATTGCTCGCACGCCATGCCATGCTGCCAGGACTTAGAATGGGTCGTTCGGTTGAACGCCGCGACTTCGTCGTCATGACAATCGACACATGCTTCGGGGCCGTAGGAGGACTTTGCGACAATCGCGGTCGTTCGTGCAGTGCTCGTCGCGGCGGTGGTCGTCGCGCGCAGGCATGTACCCGAACTTACGCTCTTCGCCGTACTAGCCGGGATTGCGGTTCTGGGTGCGGGTCCACTCGGCGCCGTATCAAAGGCACCGAAGAGGAAGACCACCCCCGTCGCTGTAATGAGGTAATAGAGTAGTTTCTTCATGGTTACGGATGAGATAAGTAATTAGACTTTGAATTGACGATCGCTTCAGCAACAAGCCGATATCGGGCGAGGTAAGAAAAGCATTTCTCACCTCATCGCGTTGCGGTAGCGCGAATCGATCAGTTGACTCCAAGTCGCACAGAGATCGCTAACGCAAGCATAATGCCGTTAAGGGAAATTCACTAATCTGACATGCACGGTGAAGAACGCCCGGAAGCCGAAGGAAGTAATCCTTACCGATGGTAAAGAATTTTCTTCCATTTGGCGAGAAATGTATGATAAGATTACGCGAGCGATCAATTGCATGGCAGTTGTATGAGCATACGTAAGATTCGTGTGTTGATCCGAGATAGGGAGGGACTCCTTGTGATTACAGCAGGACAATTGGCAAGAATATTGGCTCAGACCGTAAAGAAATTATACCAATACAACTTTGTGTGCATTCGCGTATTCAGAATTCTTACGCATTCCTGCGTCAATCAATGAGAGAAATGCTCGATCTAACTGTTCTGCGAATCTGCGGATGATGAGGGTAGACGACGGAGCCTTTTCATCGCAGAATGTGCATGGGTTCGCGGATGATAGAGCGAAGGCGCGTGTTGCACATCGCATGATCGCACATGTGCATTTAGATACCGCGCTCCGCCTTATTGGCACGAATGCCAAGGGCCACGAAACATTTTTTGACACGAGCGTGAAGGGTGGCGGACTTGACTCCGCCGCCAGTCCAATGGAGACAGTCCTGGAAGCTGTCGCGGCCTGTACTGCGATGGATGTGATTCCGATCATTCGCAAGAGACGGAAGACACTCACGGCATTCTCAGTTGATCTGAGAGCCGAGCGAGCCTCCACGGATCCAAAAGTCTTTACGCATATCGAAATGAAGGTGCGGCTTACCAGTCCGGATGCAACGCTCGCTGAGTTGGCCCGCGCAATTCACCTTTCCCAAACCACCTATTGCAGCGTTAGCCTGATGATCGCCCGGAGTGGCTGTCTGATTTCGTGGGAGGCAATCCTTGAGAACCCGACGGCCAATTCAGAGCAGCGGACTACCTCTCAGGAATTTCAAATAAGCGAGTCCAAGGTCAATCAAGAGCGAAGTCCATTGTAGACCCAGGTACTACCCGTATTGCACCGACGCGCTAAATAAGCTTTAGAGTCGGCCCCACGAAGATTCGTAAAAGTATTGTACTCAACGTGATCATCAATCATGGGGTGGAAGCTGGGCTTGTAACAAGCTGTGGCTGTCACGTAGAACCAACAATATACTTGTCGACCTTATCACATAACGAAGCCATGAAGAGACTCGCAGTACCAATCGTTCTCACCGTCGTTGCCGGGTTGCTCAGCAGTGCTGGTCAGTTCACACCCTCCGGCGCCGGTTCGGGCAAAGACATTTTTCTGAAGTCAAAATGCTCGAAATGCCACACGATCACCTCGCAGGGTATCGAACGTGAGGGCACGGCGCCCACGAGTGGAAAGCTGCCTCCGGATCTTTCCGGTGTTGGCCTGAAGCACAATGCGGAATGGATGGAGAAGTGGCTGCTGAAGGAGCAGGAGATGAACGGCAAGAAGCATCTGAAGAAGTTCTCCGGGTCCGATGAGGAACTCGAGTCACTCACGAACTGGCTCGCGACTCTCAAGAAGAAGTAAACGGGAGAATAACTATCGCCCACGATTAATAGAAATCGCCCATTTATTGATGGGCGATTTCCATTTTCTTACTGCCCGCTTCGATGCTTCAGAAGCGGATTCTTGGCACAACAGCGAAGACCCTCCGAATGATGGATGCTCGCGATTGAAGTATGTTATGCGGCCATTGCTTGTTCGGTTCTATGCCGTCCCGTTCCACGAATGAGCGCCAGAAGGAAATAGAAGTTCGCGATGAGAATCAGCATAATTCCCACCAGAATGAACCCGACGAAGGATAGCGGATGGAAGATTAGGAGCGATGCTAGGGTGCCAGCAAGGCCGATGACCACCATGAGCGCTGCAATGCGAATGCGTCGTTCAAGTATGTTAAGTTGAGTATTCATTTTCATTGCGATTTAGTTGGCGCGCGGAGTTGATTGATCGCTTGTAGCAGCCGAACTCTTCCTCGGCCCGAATTGGTGATCGAGTCTCACTTTAGATAGCTCTACAGTCATGAGGGAGGTATCGAGCCTCCCATCTGGCCGGTATCTCGGATCGGCCGGCTTCCAGAAGCTCGCGGTCGGCAGACTTTTGATATCATGCGCGACATCGTGACATCCGCTCGATAAGCAAGACATTTGGTCACGCTTGATTGAGTCCATGAGACCTGGTGTGCTGAGATGAATTGACTTCTCTTCGAAGGATCGTGCGCCTTCGTGGCAATGTAGACACTCCCGATTGCTGAATGGCTCGTACAAATGGATCGTGTCAGGAATAGTCCCTATGTACTGATAATAGAGATGTTTGAGTCCACGTAGTTTGGCTGCATAATCTCCATACAAGGTGTACGTTGTGTGACACGTAAAACAAGCCTGATCCTTCGGAATTCGATGATTCTGGAAATGTACGGCCGGGATGTACTCCTTGTCATCGACGTAAAGACTCATGCCGTGAGTCTTCATCATGTGACACGAAAGGCAAAAGTCGGTTCGTTTGGACTCCTCCATGTGGGTTCCGAGCGCCATGCTGCAAATTAGCACTGGCAGAAGAAAGATGCCAATGAAGGCGAGTAGTCGGCCGCCCGCGCCTCGCCCGACCGCAGGACGGAAGACGATGTAGAGATCAATAACGACCGTGATAATAATCAGGCCGATGAGAGCTTCCAGAGGTGTGATCATAATTGTGAATGCAAAGCCTCAGGCTGTGCGGATATCCGCACAGCCACAAGCAAATTGTGGTGAGCTACGCTTTAGAACAAGAGCAGAGAGAGAGCTGGCAGAGAGGCCGACTCGCGATGACCCCTATTTCTTTTCTTTCAGGGTTTCCAGCCAAGTCGCAAGGGTATGAAGATCCTCGGGTGTCCCCTTGAATTTCTTCATGTGTTTCTTGTTATAGAGCGTCTCCTCCTTCATCAGCCATTTTTCAAACCATTCGGCCTTGAACTTGCTGCCGACGTTCGAGAGATCGCTGGGCTTCGCACCGCCTTCGGGCCGAAGACCTTTGATATCCTGCGACGAAATCGAATGGCAATTCGAGCATTTGCTTTCGAGGAAGATTGCTTTTCCATCCTTCTCGCCACCAGAACGTGATGTGGCGCCTGTCGCCATGAAGAATCCGAGAACCGCTACGCTACTGATAAGAGATCGTTTTGAGAACATAATCGTTTTTGGTTTTGCCCTCATTCACAGCCAGTTCGATGCCGCATGATGAATCCTTCGAATTCATGGCGCTCTCGGCTTTCCGGTTGATTCAAATCGTTAAGTTATGTTCAATGTTGTAAAAAAACATTACGCATCACGGGAAGACTTCGGTCCGGCAATGTCCAATTCTATAGCAAAAGCGGACAATCGATGATCGAGCACCGGATGGAATGATAGTTGGAGTCGATAATGCGGCGACAGAAATGTTGCTGCAAGAGGGGTGGTTCGTTTTCAAACGAACCATAACGGTCTGAAAACGGGCCACTTGCATCACAATTATCTATTCGAATTACGATGAAGAAACTCGTAGCTTCCATCTTCCTGGTCTTGTTTGTGGGCGTTCTGACGAGTGCGACGCAGACTGGCGGATCGGGCAAAGACATCTTCGGTCAATACAAATGCAATAAGTGCCACAC
>JADGPZ010000227.1 GCA_017882165.1 Candidatus Kapaibacterium sp. | reverse complement strand
CTAGTACTCATAATGGTGCCCGTCAACCACACTACTAAAATACAATATTCTTTTGTAGGTCGCGAGCTTTTCACAACTACTTACCCCGTTCCGTCGCAAGCGCATTCAAATCTCCGCCGCCAAGCAGACGGCTTCAAACCCTCCACCTTTGAACAACAACGGCAATGACTAAGGATGAGATCGCCATCGCACTTTCCGTATTGGACGAGGCCAGCAAGGAAATGCTTCGGCAAAGCGCCCTTCGCACCGACATGCTAAAGGAGAATTTCAGGCGGGACGCGGTTGCTCTAAACTTGGCAGCCCAAATACTTGAGTCGTTTCCTAAGTTGAAGATTCCTCAAAAGATCCTTTAGAGGTGATCGATGGCATCAGATTCGAAAAGCGGATAGACAAAACTACTTGAAGAATGCCTATAGAGTTCTACTGACGAGGGCTCGGCAAGGGATGATTATCGTAGTGCCACCCGGGGATTCCGATGATCCTACGCGTGACTCGAGTTTTTATGATCCAACGTACGAGTATTTGCTTCAAATTGGATTCGAATCCATTTGATATGTCGTCCCTTCGGGACTCTGAATCTTAAACGAATCGCTGACCCCGGACTCGCGTCCGGGGCTATGCTTCTATCGCCCCTCACGGGACTGAGATGTCGCGCTGGCGGCGGGGTGCGGGAAACTCTCTCCGAATCACTTCTGTAATACCGGCATGGCAGCATTAGTGGTCGAAACAAAAGATAAATCCGAACTGAAGTTGGTGATGGACGTTCTCCGCAAGATGCGGGTCCGCTCGCGGCTGCTTTCGGAGTCCGATAAAGAAGATTTCGCGCTCGGTTACCTCGTCGAGCAAGCAGACCGCAGCAAAAAAGTTTCCCGCGAGCGGATCATGAAAAAGCTCGGCCGATCGTGAAAGTCGAGTTTCTCGAACAGTTCGAGCGCGATCTCGGTGAGTTGCGAGATCCATCGCTCGCCGAATCGGTTGCCAAAGTGATTGAGAGTATCGAGCGGACAACGTCACTGCGCGAACTTCACAACGTCAAGAAGCTCAAAGGCTACCGGAACATCTACCGCATTCGCGTGCGCACACACCGGCTGGGCTTCCGATTCGAGAATGGAGTCGTTGAGTTAGCGCGATTTCTTCCACGGAAGGATATTTACCGGTTGTTCCCGTAGGTTCGCTTTGGTGGTTAGCGGAGTGTTCCTTCAACTTTCGCCCTCCCGCGTCTGTTAGCGCGCGCAACTATGTTCACCCAGATCGCGAGCAGTATTTCGATGGCGCTGCAATCTCTTGCGAGCAACAAGATGCGCGCGCTGCTGACGATGCTGGGGATCATCATCGGCGTCGGCTCGGTCATTACGATGACGGCAATCGGTCAGGGCGCGGCGCAGGTCGTGGCCGGGCAGATCAACTCGATGGGGACGAACATGCTGCAGATCGATCCGGGGCCGACGATGTCCGGGGGCATCTCCTCCGGCGCGGGCGGCAGCATCCGGCTGACCGATAAAGACGCGGAGGCCGTCAAGCAATCACCTTATCTGGATGAGGTCGCGTCCTCGGTCGATACGCGCGCGCAGGTCGTGTTTGGAAATCTGAACTGGCTGACGCGCATCACCGGCACGACGCCAAGTATTCTCCCCATCCGCAACTATACTGTCGAGCACGGCAGCATGTTCACCGATAACGATGCGAAGACGGGCCGCAAAGTCTGCCTGCTCGGCAAGACCGTCGCGACGAATCTCTTCGGCGACATGGACCCCGTCGGTCAGACCATCCGCATCAAGAATATTCCGTGCATCGTCATCGGTGTGCTGAAGGAGAAAGGCGTCAATGGATTTGGGCAGGACCAGGACGACAACGTGCTCGCGCCGCTCGTCACCGTTCAGCGGCGCATCATGGGCATCACCTGGCTCGAAGATATTTTCGTGAGCACCGTTTCGCCGGACGTGACGCAGCAAGCCATCGCGGACGTGACGCACATTCTCCGCATCGAGCACCGCTTGCAGCCGACGGACAATCAGGATTTCCGCGTGCGCTCGCAAGTCGAGATGGCGCAAGCCGCAGCCCAAACGACCGCAACGATGACGAACCTGCTCACGATGGCCGCGATCATTTCGCTCATCGTCGGCGGCATCGGCATCATGAACATTATGCTCGTCAGCGTGACCGAGCGAACGCGCGAGATCGGCATCCGCAAGTCTATTGGGGCCAAGCCATTCAACATCCTCTTTCAGTTCTTGACCGAGGCCGTGACGCTGAGTTTAGTCGGCGGCGCGATTGGAGTCGTTTTTGGCTATGTTGCCAGCTCGGTTGTTTCCGCGCAGAATGGCTGGAGCCTCATGATCTCACCCGGCGCGGTGGGGCTTTCTTTCAGCGCGGCAACACTCGTCGGTGTCTTTTTTGGGTGGTATCCAGCCCGGAAAGCAGCCAGAATGAACCCGATTGAGGCGCTCCGGCACGAATAGCCGGTGTTTTTCCAAAATCTCTCGTCACTTATTAGGGCAAGGCTGTGTTCGCGGCCACGTACCCATCGCCCACCGGGGCTCATTAAAATTAGGAATAGCACATGAAGCTCAGCAAGATCTCGATCGACACCAAGGAAGCACTGAACCGCCTGGCCCATCCGACATTTTTCGACAACATGGAGCGCCAGTCGGCCTACGAGATCGTCATGCGCGACGGCAATGCAAAGCAAAAAGCGAGCGCCGAGCAAGCCTCGACCATGTGGCCAATCGATGGTCTGAAGCACAAGGTGGCAGTGTAGGGGCGGGACGAACACTTTTTCTAAAACCTCGTTTGAATATTTGTGATGAGCACAATCACGGTTAGCTTCACGGATCACGAGAAGGATCAAATTCTGGTAAAGGCTCGGGAGAGTGGACTGAGCCCGGAGGAATTGATTCAGATCAGCGTGCGATCCGCTCTCCACTCGGAGCCGGAGGACTTCGAGACCATCAAAGCATACCTACTCGATAAATATGAGAATGTGTACCGCAGTCTGGCCTGATGCGGTACATCACCGTCCCGGAAGTTGAGGATTTCCATGCAGACTTGATCGCTCGCACTGGTGGTAGTCATGGCATTCGCGACCGTGGCATGATGGAGTCGGCGGTTAATCAACCCTTACAACAATTTGGTGGAGTTGACCTCTACCCTGACCTTGTTGCGAAAGCTGCTTCGCTCGGATTTTTCCTAATCTGCAACCACGCATTTGTCGATGGTAACAAGCGCATGGGTCTTGCATCCATGCAGACTGTTCTTCTGCGTAATGGTTTTGAGATCAGAGCTACCGATTCGGAATTGGCTGCAACGGTCCTATCGGTCGCGGCAGGCGAAATGCCTCTCGCGCACTTTACAAGTTGGGTTCGGGCGCATCTGAGTTCGAAGATTGGTACGATTCGATCGAAGCGGGAGAGGCCGAACTAACTTCGTATTTTTGAGCGATGTCATACCTCGAAAACCTTTTCTCACTCGACGGCAAAGTCGCAATCGTGACCGGCGCGTCGCGCGGTTTGGGCCGCGCCGCAGCGCTGGCGCTGGCCGGTGCCGGCGCGGAGGTTGTGCTGATTGGCCGGGATCAGGCGGCGCTGGAAGAGGTTCGGCAGATGATTGCTTCCAATCGGTCGGATCAGACCGAT
>JADGPZ010000226.1 GCA_017882165.1 Candidatus Kapaibacterium sp. | reverse complement strand
TCATAAACATCATTTGGCTGTCTCCGTGCTAAATCGTTTCAAGTAGTCGAGCCATGTGCTGGGCAGGGCGAGTTTATGCGCCCCATCGATAACATGCTCTAGATAGCCTGGTCTTGGTCGTCCAGCCTTTTCGTCCACTGCGACGTAGAAAAAGGCCGCCTCCCCGTCAATTGTGAGATAGGTTTTATCGTAATAATTTGGGTAGCCCTCGTATCTGTCTAGGATAGCTTCATCATTGTCTGTAATACCAAAGAGTGCTCCCCAGGTTGACCCAGTGCTCGAAGGCTTAATACTGGCTACCCCCCTCGAGTTAATGAACCATGCATATCCGGACAATTCGAATGGTGAAATCAATTTCCACTCAGTGTGGCGGGCTGGGGTTGTTTATGATGGTTTTCTGTGCAATCTCATTAACTGGCTCCTTTACCTTTACGGCTAGTGGGGACTTTGCCGAAATAGGCATAACCCACTGCAAACACAAAGGAACTGATGTAGGTGACAGATTTTGTCCACCTATACAGGGTGGGTTGAGATGGCGCACGCCGAGCTTGCCCCGCCAAGTGTCAGAATGGCGCGGTGAAAGGCCAAGGCAATGCCAGAATTCTCTGGACGCAACCCGCCGCGGCATTAACCTGAATGCGGACGGCAATTTCTTAAAGCTATGAACCGAAGACAATTCATCCACAACACCTCGTTCCTCGCCGCCGGCGCGATGCTTGGCTCGGTAAGCAGAGCGGCGGAGGCCAGCTTCCCGGTGGTCCGCGTCCCCGAAGCCCAGCGCAAGTTCAAGAGCCGCGCCGTGGAGCGAACCATCGAAACCATCAAGACTCGCATCGGCAACCAGGAGCTGGCCTGGATGTTTGAGAATTGCTTCCCGAACACCCTCGACACGACGGTCGATTTCGAGGTCATCGATGGCCGGCCCGACACCTACGTGATCACGGGTGATATTGACGCGATGTGGCTGAGGGACAGCACGGCCCAGGTCTGGCCTTACCTGCCGCTGATGAAGAATGATTCCAACCTGCAGCAGTTGATCGCCGGGGTGATCAATCGCCAGGCGCGCTGCATCCTGAAGGACCCGTACGCCAATGCCTTTTACAAAGACGAGAAGAAGGTGAGCGATTGGAAGAGCGACCGCACGGAGATGAAGCCAGGTGTCCACGAGCGCAAATGGGAGATCGATTCCCTCTGCTATCCGATCCGCCTGGCTTACCACTATTGGAAGGCGACCAACGACCGCTCCCCGCTCGATGCCGCGTGGCGGGAGGCGATCTTGCTATTGTGGTTCGTCATCGGTTCTCTTCCCAATCTATTAGCAGAGTCGCACACGCAACCCCATGGCTTGCGATTACTCTTGATTGCTCCGGTGCTGAGTTTGGTGGCGGCCTTCGGATTGGTCGCACTTTTGACTGGCTCGCGCGGAAGTTGTCGGTTACGCGGAGATGGACAGTTGCAAGTCTTGCAACCGTGCTGATTGTCCTGACAGCGTACGAGTACGACCTGCTATTCAACAAGTTCGCCGCAAGCCCCGAAATGCACACGGCATATTCCTATCCACAACGGGCCCTGGCGCAATCGCTGGATACGAGCACGTCGGCCAAGCGGCGGTTTGTCATTTCGCCGCGCGGTGATACGCTTGCTCACGGCATTCCGATCTTCGCGCAGGGTATCGCATATCTCACACATACGCTCTCCCCCGCCGAGCAAGAGGCGAAGAACATTCACTATGCGATCGAGGGTGGGGTGGTCGCTTCGGACTCGGTCGAGTTGATTCCGATTCCGTGGTGAGATTACGCTGCCTTTCGCACAATCGGCGGCGCGGTTCTCGATGTGGGCGACTTGAGCACGAGTTGAAGTTTTGGCCGGACTTTGAAGATCACGGCATCTAAGCTGATCCACCCCGGTCCCGCGATCGTAATCGCGAGCGCCATCATCGCAAGCGTCAGAGGAAACTCATAGCTGCCCTGACCTATGAAGCCGTTCTTCAAATGCACCATGAGAACCGCGACCAGCATATTGATGAGGATTGCGATTCCCCAGAATCGGGTGGTGATCCCAAGGATCATCGCCAGGCCGCCAAGAAACTCCGTGAACGCAGAGAGATAAGGCAGGAATGAGCCGAAGGTACCACTCATCATCGCGACGGTGGCGTCGAGACCCTTGCCGTCAAAGACCCCGAGGACTTTCTGCGCACCATGCGCAAACATGACCGCGCCGAGCATCAGCCGGATGATCAAAATCCCGCTGTCCTTTAGATTGTCGTTCGAAAAAGTGAAAAGCTTTCGCATGACCGGAATAGATTGGTTGTTGAAACAAGCAGTACGCCCTCCTCGAAGGGTTGTTTCGGTTTTCTAACAGCCAGCCCTGCGCCGCTCGCGGGCTTCCGGCATCATGAGACTCCTGCTCGCACTTAATTCTTCTTCATAGTCAGCCGATGGCTGTGTCTTTTGCCTTGTTGACGGTTTTTATGCTACGGGAGATAGGCCAGACGGCGTCAGGCGCGCCAAATTGAAACTTCGGCCTCTTTTTTCCGTCTCGCAAATACGAGACTTCCAAGCAGGATTTGGCCGCGAACTGGGCCGGTGCGACTCTCGGTTAATTAGGTTTTCACGCTCTGCCCTAAAAAGTTTCGTATTTTTGCAGGCCGAATTTAGGACGGGAAGGGATTTTCCGGGTAGCCCATTATAACACGGCCATTCGAATTAATAAATCCCCGTGGATGACCGATCATCCACGGTTTAGGTAGGATTAGGACCATGACGCTCAGCGAATTAGACGAAAAGGGAATACGGGACCGACATCGCGACTTCGAACGCGAGGCGATGCCGCACATCAACGCGCTCTATAACTTCGCGTTGCGCATGACCGGCGATCCCGACGATGCGAACGATCTCCTCCAGGAGACCTACATGAAAGCGTACCGCTTTTGGGATAAGTTCGAGCCTGGCACGAACTGCAAGGCGTGGCTTTTCCGCATCATGAAGAACTCCTATATCAACATTTACCGGAAGGAATCGAAAGAGCCGGATAAAGTTGATTACGAGGACATCCAGAATTTCTACAACACCATCCGTTCGGAGTACACCGATCCGAACGACATGGAAGCGCGTTTGTACCGCAACCTGCTCGACGATGATCTGACCCGCGCGGTCGAATCGCTGCCGGAGGATTTCCGAACGGTCGTCATCCTTTGCGATATCGAAGGTTTTACCTACGAAGAGATCGCGGAGTTCGTCGATTGCCCGATCGGGACCGTTCGCTCGCGGTTGCACCGTGGCCGCAAGCTGCTCCGCAACAAGCTGATCGAGTACGCTCGCGTGCGCGGATACAATGTGGACGAGGAGCGCCACCGCAAATCCACGCAGGCGCTCTACGAGAACGAAGGCGGCGAACTCATCGGCAAGGATAGCGGCATGCCCATCGAGACCGGCGAGAAGCTCAACGGGCGGCACTAAACGTAGTTTTTTTCTCTCATAACGAAAGCCGGCTGCAAAGCCGGCTTTCGTGTTTTTAAAAGGGGAATTCGGCCCTCACTCCTTCACAAACCGCGCGCGGCGCGGCGCACCATTGGTGCTGCCACCATCGCTCACGTAATAGACGCCGGCGGGAAGGCGGGAGATGTCGAGCGTGT
>JADGPZ010000225.1 GCA_017882165.1 Candidatus Kapaibacterium sp. | reverse complement strand
TTTCATATCCCTTGCCCTCAAAATCCATCAGGACGAGCAAATCCACATCCGAATCCTCCGTTGGCTGGCCGTTCGCAAACGACCCGAAAAGAATAATCTTCTCCGGATGGAATCGCTCCGCGATCTTGGCGGCATAGTCCCGAATCTCGGCCATCGTTGTCATGCCTACAAAACATGGTCATCCGTGACAAAGATTCTTTCAGGCGAATTCGTGTTAATCGCCAGTCGTTATTCACATCCGATCGTCTATGGGAGGAAACATGAATTGGCCAATCGTCAAGGGTAAAGCAACCCGGCAGGCACACGTCGGGCTGCCGGAAGGAACATTCGAGGAGGAGCACGGACGCGAGGGCTTTTTTGGCCGCGTCTCGCACCTGTATCATGTCCATCCACCGACCGGCTGGACGCGCATCGAGGGGAACCTGCGGCCTCATGCGTTCTATCTCGACCGCGTCGTCCCGTCCGACATGAACGACCCGCGCGGCGTACCGGAGCCGATCCTTTACAACGACGATCTCATTCTCTCGATCAGCCGCCGCTCCGAGGCAGCGCCGTACTACTCTCGCAACGCCGATGGCGACGAGCTGTTTTTCATTCATCGCGGCGAAGGCACGATCGAGACCGATTTTGGAGTGATCGCTTACGAAAAGGGCGATTACATCGCAATTCCGCGCGCGACGACCTACCGCTTCGTCCCTGCGGTGAAGGATAACTTCATCGTCTGCCTCGAAGGACATTCCGAGATACTGCCCGCCACGCCCGAGCAGAAGGGGATGGTTGGGATGCACGCCATCTTTGACATGTCGGCGCTTACAATCCCGGACTTTATTCCGTTTGAGAAGAATCAGGACGCAAACGGCAAGGAGTATGAGCTTCGCATCAAGCGGCTCGGTGAGTATACGTCGGTATTCTATCCTTTTCATCCAATCGACTTGGTCGGATGGAAGGGAGACCTGACGGTCTTCAAGATCAACATGCGGGATATCCGCCCGATCATGTCGCACCGCGTTCATCTTCCCCCGAGCGCACATACGACGTTTCTTGCACATAATTTCGTCATCTGTACGTTCCTTCCGAGGCCACTGGAAGAAGACCCTGATACCCTTCGCGTGCCGTTCTATCACCGGAATACCGATTACGATGAAGTGCTCTTTTATCACGATGGCGATTTCTTCTCGCGCGATAACATCAAAGCCGCGATGATGACGCTGCACCCACAGGGCATCCATCATGGTCCGCATCCGAAGGCGCTGAAGGCGAATCCGAATATCACTCGCACGAACGAATACGCGATGATGCTCGACACAAAGAATCCGCTGAAGATCGCACCGGCCGCCGAGGTCGTCGAATGGAAGGAATACTGGGCAAGCTGGCAGGAGAAGAAGGCCGAGGTCAAAGCGTAGGCGCCCCCGCGCTGGCAGCCTGATTACTGCTCTTTCAACAGCATCCGCTTTGCGCGTTGAATTTCGCGCGATTTATCCTTGTCGATCGTTGGGTATTCGAGATCGAGCGACTTTAGTGTGCGCACGAGAATATCCGCAACGGCGATCCGCGTGTACCACTTGTGATCCGATGGGATGACGTACCACGGTGCATAGCTCGTGCTGGTGTGGCGCAGCATGTCTTCGTACGCGCTCATATAGTCATTCCAGAATGTTCGCTCATAGACATCCGCCGTGCCGATCTTATAGTTCTTGTCGGCCTCGTCAATGCGGGCGATCAGCCGCCTGCGTTGCTCTTCTTTCGAAATGCGGAGATGAAACTTCACCACCGTGACGCCATTCCGCGAGAGATACCGTTCGATCGCATTGATGTCCTCGAACCGGTCTTTCCAAATGTTCTTCTTGGCCAAGCTTTTTGGGAGGTTTTCCTTCGCAAGATTATCGGGATGGACGCGTACCGTTAGTACCTCCTCGTAGTAAGAGCGATTGAAAATCCCGATACGCCCGCGTTCCGGAAGCTGCTTCATCGCACGCCATAGGAAGTCATGGTTCAATTCTTCGGCGCTCGGCACTCGGAAGTTGTGGACTTCAACGCCCTGCGGGTTTACGCCAGTCAGCACATGTTTGATCGCGCCATCTTTCCCGGCGGTATCCATGGCCTGAAAGATGACGAGCACCGCGTGGGTGTTCTGCGCAAAGAGTTTGGCTTGCAGTTCCGCAAGTTGCTCGATGTCGCTGGCAAGTTTGGCTTCAGCGCCTTGCTTGCTGCGGAAGCCTGGCGTCTTTGCCGGGTCCATCCGAGCGAGCCTGAATGTTCCGGTTGCTGGGACAAGAAAGCGGTCGAGCGTGGGTGGGTAACGGTCGTCGTGCATGTGGTTTCGGGTTATTGCAGGGCTCGAACGCTGCACCCAAATTATCATTCCGCTCGAATTTGTCGGACGCGACGGCTGTTTGCGCTGTCCAAATAACTAAGGAACTTCGTGACTCCAACCAATCTTCGAGATAAGCTCGTATTCATCACCGGTGCCTCCTCCGGCATCGGTCAGGCAACTGCTCGTGCATTCGCTGCCGAAGGTGCGCGTCTACTGCTCTGCGCGCGCCGCGTTGAGCGGCTCAAAGAATTGGAAGCCGCGCTCAAAAAGTCCATTCTGTCCATCCATGTCCACTCCATCCAATTGGATGTGGGAGATCGAGCTGCCGTGGATGCAACGCTGGATTCCCTTCCCGATGAGTGGAAGCCCATTGATATCCTCGTCAACAACGCCGGACTTTCTCGTGGCTTGGACAAACTGCAAGAAGGGCTGATCAAAGATTGGGAAGAGATGCTCGACACGAACGTGAAGGGCTTGCTCTACGTGACGCGCAAGGTCGTGCCGGGCATGATCGAGCGCAAGCGCGGCCACATTGTCAACATTGGCTCCATCGCGGGACACGAAGTCTATCCGAAGGGGAATGTTTATTGCGCTTCGAAGCATGCCGTCGATGCGATCACGAAGGGACTCAGGCTGGATGTGGTCGATACGCCCCTCCGCGTGACGACGATCGATCCCGGCTTGGTCGAGACGGAGTTCTCCGAAGTCCGATTCCACGGCGATACGGCTCGTGCATCGGCTGTGTACAAAGGATTCGAGCCGCTTCAGGCCTCGGACATTGCGGAGACGATCCTCTGGTGCGCCACGCGGCCGGCACACGTGCAGATCGCGGAGATTATCATTTTCCCGACCTCTCAGGCATCCGCGACGACGGTACACCGCGCCTAATGAGGCCTGCGAGATTCAGAGATTTCTTTGATTTCACCGATTGTTGTCGTCCTTTAGGATTCTTTCAGGATTTGAACGTATGGCTCTTAGCTCCGATTTGACATTCCGTGACCCACTACTCATCCCACTCTGGGACAAAGTCCGCTCTGGCGAGCGGTTGACCAAGGAGGACGGCCATGCGCTCTACGCATCCGACGACCTTATCGGTCTGGGCCGGATGGCGAACGAAGTCGCTCGTGCAAAGTCCGGCGATTCGGTCTATTTCGTCCTGAACCGGAAGCTTGAGCCGACGAACATCTGCGTGCTCTCGTGCAAGTTCTGCGATTTTGCCGTCCGGGCGCGCTATCAGCCATATGCTGACTAATGCCAGCACGAAGCCGGCAAGCTGAATCGGGGCGGGCATTCCTTCGATGTACATGCCGGCCAGCACCGGCAGCAC
>JADGPZ010000224.1 GCA_017882165.1 Candidatus Kapaibacterium sp. | reverse complement strand
CGGTGCGCTCACAATGCCGGGCGTGCGCGCAGTCGCAACGGGACAAGATCTGACAGAGACCTTCGGTGTCCTTGCAATCTCGCAAGACCAGGCCGCGATGGCGGTCGAAAAAGTGCGGTTCATCGGCGAGATTGTTGCATCGGTAGCCGCAGAAACTGAGAAGGAGGCAAGGGCGGCGATAAAGAAGATCCGTGTTCGCTATAAGGCACTGCCAACGAGCTTCACATGGAAGGATTCGCTGAAGCCAACCGAGGCCAGTGGACTCATCCACGCACATTCAGCAAAACACGGTAGTAATATACACAAGATTGCTGAGATGCACCTCGGCAAACAGCCCGAGAGCAAGCCGGATACGCTCACGAGCACGATGGAGTTCGATTTTCCCGGAGTGAATCATGCCTTCCTTGAACCTCATGCCGCGATTGCAACGTGGGATGACCACGACGGCCTCACGCTGACTTCGGCCACACAAGTGCCGCACTACACGCAGCGCGCGCTCGCGAAAGTGCTGCATCTCCCGCTGGAGAAAGTCCGCGTCATCAAACCCTTCGTCGGAAGTGGTTTCGGCGGCAAAAGCGATCCATTCCCGCATGAGATGATCGTCTCCTACTTTGCGATGAAGACGGGGCGACCCGTTCGGACGCGACTCTCACGCGAAGAAGTCTTCTTGACGAATCATGGCCGGCATCCAACTCACATTGAGCTCACGACCTCCATGGATGCGAGTGGCAAACTGTTGAGTACCAATGCCGATGTCGTGATCGATGGTGGCGCGTACGGCAGCTTCGGCGTCGTCACAACATATTATAATGGCGTGTTGCTTCAAGCCCCCTACGCTCTCGAGGAGTATAGCTTCCGATCGCGCCGCGTCTATACGAATAAACCGGCCTGCGGTGCAATGCGCGGGCATGGCGCCGTTAATCCGCGCTATGCAATGGAAGTCGTTCTCGACGATCTTGCTCACAGAGCGGGCATCGATCCGTGCGACCTCCGTTTGCAAAATCTTTTGACATCGAATACCCACACACTCGGGCAGTACCGAATCACGAGCAATGGACTCCGGGAAGCCATCGAGACGGTGCGGCGAGACTCCAAGTGGGACGAGAAGTATGGCAAGATGCCGCATGGCCGTGGCATCGGCATGGCCAGTGGATTCTTCATCAGCGGGAGCGCATTGCCGATCATCTGGAATGACCTGCCTCAATCGGTCGTGCATTTGAAAGTCGATTTCGATGGCCGCGTGGTGATCTATTCCGGCGCGAGTGATATCGGGCAAGGCTCGGACACGATGTTGGCATTGGTGGTTGCCGAAGAGCTTGGCGTCTCGCTTGAGAAGACATTCGTTCATGCCGCCGACACCCGTTTCACGCCTGTTGATCTTGGCAGCTATTCGAGCCGTGTAACATTTATGGCCGGCAATGCTGCCCGCAGTGCGGCGAAGAAGATGCGCGAGACAATCATTGATGCTGTTGCCCGGCGCACCGACACGGTACCGGAAGAATTAACGATTCGAAACAATCGCGTCCAGACAGTTGACAAGCGTATAGACCTGTCATGGGACGAAGCGATCACGATTGCCACAGCCCATCGCGGAGCGCTTGCCACGAGCGGCTGGTATATTTCGCCAAAACTCGGCGGCGACTTCAAGGGGGCGGGTGCCGGTCTCAGTCCGTCATACAGTTTCGGAGCGCTGATTGCAGAAGTCGAAGTGAATGCTAATACAGGAGCACTCAAAGTCCTCGATCTCTGGGGCGCACATGATTGCGGGCGGGCGCTGAATCCGCTTGCCGTCGAAGGACAACTCGAAGGCTCCTGGCACATGGGAATGGGTCAGGCAGTGAGTGAGGCGATGGAGTTTTACGACGGCATCCTACTCAATGGCAATCTCTTGGACTATCGAATCCCGACATCGGTTGACACGCCTCCAATTCACACGTCGATCATCGAAACAATGGATCCGGAGGGACCCTTCGGCGCGAAGGAATGCGGCGAAGGCGCGCTGCACCCGGTGATCCCAGCCATCGCAAACGCTGTCTATGATGCCGTTGGTGTTCGTATGACCGCGCTGCCAATCACCGCCGAGAGCTTACTCCAAGCGATGAAACACCAAGCAGTCGCAGCAGGTCGCAAAGTGACTTCGCTCAAAAAGAAAAGGGTGGTGAAAGAATGAGCTATACCTCACCCAAAACCCTCGCCGAAACTGTGGCGCTCATACAACGCGACGAGAACTCCGTCTACATTGCCGGTGGCACTGATTTGATGGTTCGCCGATCGCTTGGACTCGAGACGACCCAACATCTGATCGATCTGAGTGGTATTAGCGAACTCCGGGGCATCACATTGGATGGCGACACGCTCTCCATCGGGGCAACAACCACCCTTGCGGAGCTTGCGGCGAATCCAACAATTCAATCCGACTATTCCGCGCTCGCCGAGGCCGCTCTTTCAATCGCATCACCGTCGATTCGAAACAGCGCTACGGTTGCCGGCAATCTGCTCTGCGAGAACCGTTGCATCTACTACGATCAATCCGACTTCTGGCAAACCGCGGCGGGCGGGTGCCTCAAGTGTGGCGCTGAGGTCTGCATCGCGACCGGCAGCGCGAAGCACTGCTACTCGGTCTTCATCTCCGATCTTGCTCCGGTGCTGATTTGCCTTGATGCACAGATAGAAGTGCTCGATCATAGTAGTGCAACTGCTTTGATCTCCAAACCCGTCGAGTGGCTTTACACGGGAGATGGATTGGCACCGCACTCAATCTCGAAACAGGACATCCTCACCCGAATCGTACTCCCAAGGCCAGCGTCCACGCTTGGTCACGCCGATAATCCAAATATCTCATTCCGCAAACTGAGACCCCGTGCGAGCGTTGATTTTACAAACTTGACCATCGCGATGCGCCGCACAAAAGATGGGATAACCCTTGCAGCCAGCGGCATCGGCCCAGCGCCGGCAGTACTTCGAAACACAACCACCGACGATGCCTCCGCTCTTGCCGCAGCGCTCCTCAAGCAGAGCCAGATGATCGACAATGTCTCCTATCGGCGACCATACCGTAAGGAGATGCTGATTGAGACGATCCGCTCAATGATGGTCGACGAGTGACGAAGGCCTTCGGCGTGACTAACTACTGTTTCGTTGGTGTCGTTACTTCCACCGTCACCGTCCGGGAATAGAAGCGCCCCTCGGGGAGTGAATTGTCATAGAGGAGCATGGAGCGTCCGAGTCCGCGGACATCGAGACTTTGGATTTTGCCTTGGATATTAATCGACTGAGCCGTGGCAGCGGCTCGTGAGCTGGAAAGCTTCTGGTTGTATTCATCGCTGCCAATGCGATCGGTAAAACCGAGCACTTTCACTTTGGACTCTGCGGTCGTCCTCGATCGCACGAAGTCCGCGATTCTGCGGTTCGCGTCGCTGAGTTCGCTTCGGTTGTAATCGAAAAGAATCAGATTGTATCGGGAGATGATCGTATCGACCGATCCTTCGCGATGCTTATCAAGCAGCGTATAATGCCGGACCGGGATTTCAACTGGCTCCGTATGGGCTTCCTGGCCTTGACGGTCTGTAATTCCGAGGCGGGCTTGAATTGAGTGAAGCTTGCCAAGGGCCTCGCTATTCTCCTTCTGCAAATCCCAATCTAGCATTC
>JADGPZ010000034.1 GCA_017882165.1 Candidatus Kapaibacterium sp. | reverse complement strand
CTCCAATCACTAACGATATGCGCGTCACAGGTCACTTCTCAGTCCCCAGCGAACCGCGCACAAGCGGGCCGGGTTTGGCCTGCATGAGTAAATGGCTTTTCATTCTCCTGCTATGCCTCACGTCGAACGCATTCGCCTCCCCGGCGGATAGCGGACGGTGTCCGTGGAAGATGCCGTTTAGTATAAGGATGCCGCGAATGGATGGGATTATTCATAAGTACGGCCGTTATCAACCCGAGCGCGGAGCGACCATATATTATGACTCTGGGTGGGCGAAGTTGTCCATTGAGTCTTCGTTTGAATATGCATGGATAGACACAGCACTTGGGTCTCTTTCTATCTCAAATGATCAATTAATCTTTGTAGGCTCAGATCATTTTAATTATGGTCAGCTCGACACAATAAAAATTGTTTTTGCAGCATCTGCTGATTCCATCATTTCCTTGTCGATGAGATCACGAAGATCGCCTGGGTCGTTATCTGGCGATTATTCCATTTTTGAAATCTCAGGTCTTCTTTATAATGACACACAGATTTATTGCAATGATTCAAGTTTTGCAAGGCATAATGTTAAAATGCAGTATCAATCATCAGATTCAATGCTTTCTGTGCAGGGAAGTACTTATTACGGAGGATTCAATTATCGTGATTTCACTGCCACATCCGTCGATCTTTCCGGCATCTTTCGACCGACACATTTTGCTGACCAAGCGGCCGTAGCAGTCGCGCCGCCGCCAGTGAATGGGCTTGAGATTACTGCTTCGGGCGGCGCGCTGCACTATTCGTTCGGCGCAGCGACCGAGGGCAGATGGCTCGAAGTATACTCGCCTCTCGGCGTGCGAATCGCAATGTGCTCCGTCCCGGCTGGCGCAACAGAGGCGCAGATAAAGATTCTGGAATCGGGATTGTATTTCGTTCGCTTGGACGGAGCACTCAAGAAGGTGTATGTTGCAGAGTAAGTAATCCGAAAAATCAATCCGCGTAATCCGCTTTAATCAGCGTAATCCCGGTTCTATTGTCTGATAATCCGCATACTTAAAGCCGGCCAACGCTTCGACGATCTCATTCTGATCGCGCTTGAAAGCCCACGGTCCGCCGCGATAGTGCTGCATCGTGATGAAGTAGGCCGCGAGTTGCCCATCACCGGTCGTGACGTAACCCGCCAGCGCGGTCACGCCATTGAGCGTACCGGTCTTGCCGTGGGCATTGTATTGCGCGGGCGTGCCCTTCATCCGGTTGCGGAGTGTGCCATCGTAGCCCGCGACGGAGAGTGTATGCGTGAAAGTTTCGAAGAGTCCCTGCTGCTTAATCGCGGCGAGCAGATTGACGACGGTGCTCGCAGTGGTGCGGTTCGATTTCGAAAGTCCGGAACCATCGATGAACGTACACTTAGTGCCATCGACGTTGCAGACCTGCAACCAGGAGTGCATGAGCTTCCGTGCACGCTCATCGGGTGCGGTGGCAGCGACGGAGGCGATGGTCGAGAGCTTGCGGAACATGCTCTCCGCCAGATAATTATCGCTCCGTTTGTTCATCTGCGTGAGCAAGTCGATGAGCTTCGTGTGCTTCATGGCCAGCGTCTCGCCCTCCTGTGATGGCGCGCGCTCGACGCGCGGCCTGCCGGTCAGGGTGATGCCGCTCTGCGCGAGGCGCCATTTCATCACCGCCGCCATGGCCAGCGGCACGTTGCGGAGCGCGAAACGATAGGTGCGTTGCGATCGCGCGGGAATCTGTCCCGCGATCGCGATGGTCTGCACGGGATCTGTTGGTTCGCCCTTGGAAGAAACGCGGAGCGTCATCGCGCCTCGCGAGAATGTCCGGATGGTGCGGCGGTGCCGCCCACGTCCGACACGGCGAGTGTGAACTTTGGCTGGCGCGCTCGATGTGCCATAGTTGCTGACCTTGACAATCGAAATCGGCGGATTCACTCGCACGCTCACCGGCGATCCTTTCGCCTCCCCGCCGAGCACCGTCACGCTCACGATATTCCGGTCGAGTGAGAAGTTCGGGAAGAGCGAAAGCGCGCCGGCCTCACCCTGATCTTCGTCTTCATCCGCTGTCGAGTCCGCTCCTGCCGAGTCCAGACTTGCAACAATGCCGTTCTCTCCGACGATCGAGTCATGCACGCTGATCTCATGCACCTGTTGCGTGGCCATGTATTGCTTCGCCTCGTCGCTGAGCGGGTTCTCGCCTGCGAGATCGCTGATGATGTCGCCCTGAATAGACGTAATGCCCTTTGCACGGAGTTGTGAGGCGAGATCATCGAGATCAATCGATCGGAGCGTCGGATCGCCGGTGGGACGGAGATAAACATTGCCCGTGATGCGCGAGCCTTGAACGGTCGCGCCCGGCGCAAGGTCGATCTTGGTCGTGAAGGAATACTTCGAGCCAAGTGCCCATAGCGTGCTCGACGAGGTGAAGAGCTTCTCCGTCGAAGCCGGCAGAATGATGGCGTTGGGATCGAGAGCGAAGACATCATGCAACGAGTCGTTCGGCTCGAAGAAGACGATCTTGACGCTCGTAACAGTCTTGCGAAATTCGCGACCGGACAAGATGTCCGCGAGTTCCGCGCGGAGATTGCTCAGCGCACGCGCGGTGTCTGCGGTAGAGCCTTTGAACGTCACACGCATCGGATAGGCCGAGGTATCGGCAAAACCGATGCCGTCGAAAATCTTCCCGCCCGGTGCGCTTGACTTCCGAGCGCCGCATGCGAGAGCGACACATCCCAGCAACCCGAGGAGCGGCCATGCCGATTTGTGCCAAATGTGAAACGATAAATTCTTAAGAAGTTGCAGCAATGACAAAACTATTCGATTACTGTCATTGCGAGGAGCGACCTGAGATCACCCGTGATCTCAGAAGGAGCGACGAAGCAATCTCTACCCGGAAGGGATTGCTTCGTCGTCCCTGCGGGACTCCTCGCAATGACATGGTTATTGACTTATGCTCTCTCGCACGATCTTTTCCGCACTCGCCAGCGCTTCGCCCAGCCGCTCCGGCTCGCGGCCACCGGCTTGCGCGAACTGTGGGCGTCCCCCGCCCTTGCCACCAACGATCTCGGCGATGCGTCCAATGAGCTTGCCGGCCTGGAGTTTCTTCTCTTTGATGAGATCGTCCGTCACCATCGCGATCAGCGATACTTTGTCAGCCGCAAGTTTTGCGCCAAGCACGGCTGCCGTGCGAGGCGGAAGCACTTCGCGAAGCATTTCGCCGAGCGACTTGAACTCCTCCGCATCACCGACAATAATCTCAGTGGTTACGATACTAACGCTTGTTCCGTCGATTCGTCGCCCGGCCATTGCGAGATGCTTCATTTCCTCGCGCCGCGACTCGAGCCTGAGCCGCGTCAGCTCTTTTTCGAGCTTTTGCTTTTCGGCTTCGAGTGCTTCGTACTCGCGGCTCAGGGTTGCGTGCTTCGCCTCCTGCTCGTGCAGCCACCGCTCGATGCCGCGGCCCGTGACAGCTTCAACGCGCCGGACGCCGCTAGCGATAGACGACTCGCTCGTGAATTTGAACAGCCCGATCTCCGCCGTGTTCGCGACGTGCGTGCCGCCGCAGAACTCCGTGGAAAATGAGCCGAATTGGACGACGTTCACGCGCGCGCCATACTTATCACCAAAGAACATCAGCGCGCCCATCTCTTTCGCCTCCTCGAACGGAATGTTTCGAAGATTGGGCGTCTGCGGTAACGCTTCGCGGATCTTTTCATTGACAATGATTTCGATCTCGCTAAGTTCCTCCGCCGTAACCTTCTGATAGTGACTAAAGTCGAATCGCAAATGATTCTCGTTGACCAGCGATCCGGCCTGATGCACGTGCTCGCCGAGCACTTTGCGCAGCGCCGCGTGCATGAGGTGCGTCGCTGAATGATTGCGCGTGACGTCCAAGCGGCGCGGGCGGTCGACCCGTAGATCACGCACCTCAGTAACAGCTTCTGAAGGAGGGAATTGACCAAATTCTAGTACATGCGCGAAGACAGTGCCGTCTTTTTTAACGTCTGTTACTTCATATCGCCGACCAACAGTAGCTCCGCCTAAAAATACGAAACCCGTATCCCCGACCTGGCCACCGGACTCGGCATAAAATGGGGTTTGATCGACATACAAACGATTACCATTAAGAGCGATCAATCTTGCCTCTGAGATTTCAATATTCTCCTGAATGGGTTTCTTTTCGTAATCTGGATAACCTACAAAAGTAGTTACTTCCTCTGATACGGAAATGTTTTCACTTATAGCAATAGCAATGTGCTTTCCGCTACGATCTGCACGGCTTCGTTCTCGCTGACCCGCAAGAAGCGATTCAAACTTCTCGACGTCAACATTCAGCCCGCGCTCCTTGGCTATTACTTGAGTTAAGTCAATCGGAAACCCGTAGGTATCATAAAGCTTAAAGGCATCTTCACCAGAGATTGATGGTGACTCTGTCTCCTCCATACTAGCCGCAATTTCTTCAAAGTATTGAAGACCTCTGTCGAGTGTCAGGCGGAATGATTCCTCTTCGGCTTTAATCACCTTGCGAACAGAGCTAAGTTGATCAAGCATCTCGGGAAACTCATGCCCCATTTCAAGCGCAACAATGCGAGCAAGATTATGGAGAAACGGGTAGCGGAACCCCAGTTTTCGTCCGTACAGTACAGCTCGCCGAAGAATTCGTCGAAGAACGTACCCACGACCATCATTTCCTGGCAATGCACCGTCAGCAATGGCAGCTACAAGTGTTCGAATATGATCTGCAACAACGCGCGCAGCGATAAGCATATCCTCATCCACACCTGCAAACGCCATTCCTGTGATAGGTTCGCGCTCAATAATCCAATTAAAATATGGTGCAAAAACGTCCGTATCGTAGTTCGACTTCTTCCCTTGCAGCACCGCGCAAATCCGCTCGAAGCCCATGCCGGTATCGACGTGCTTCATCGGCAACTCCGTCAAGGAGCCATCCGCGTCGCGGTTGTATTGGATGAAGACGAGGTTCCAAATCTCGATCACGTCGGGTGAACCCGAGTTGACGAGCGAACCGCCAGATTTGTCCGGCGTGTGATCGTAATGGATTTCCGAGCATGGACCACACGGACCCGTATCGCCCATCTCCCAAAAATTATCCTTGGCGCCAAAGCGGAGGATGTGCGCCGGGTCGATGTCCGTCACATCGCGCCAGAGTTCGAACGATTCCTCATCGGACTCATAGACGGTTGTATAGAGTCTGGACTTATCGAGCTTCCATTCGACAGTCAGTAATTCCCACGCCCACCCGATGGCTTCCTTCTTGCCGTAATCGCCGAAGGACCAGTTGCCCAGCATCTCGAAGAAGGTGTGATGGTACGTGTCGTGCCCGACTTCTTCGAGATCGTTGTGCTTGCCGGAGACACGGATGACCTTTTGCGTGTCGGCCGCGCGGGTGTATGAGCGCGAACCCTCGCCGAGGAAAACATCCTTGAACTGGTTCATGCCGGCGTTGGTGAAGAGCAGCGTCTTATCGCCGTGCGGAATCACAGGGGCGCTCGGGACGATTTCGTGCCCACGTGTCCTAAAGAACTCGAGGAAAGATTGGCGGATTTCTTTGGAAGTCATGCGGCACAGAGAACAACGATGAGGCCGGATTGTTCAAGCCAGAATAGATTCTATGAAATGAATAGAATCTATGGATTTCGTTACCAGCCCCCCCCCGCTCCACCGCCGCCGAAGGAACCGCCACCGCCGGAGAAGCCACCGCCGCCACCGAACCCTCCGCCAGAGAATCCGCCGCCGCCCCATCCACCGCGCCCACTGTTGAAAATGGAAGACCAGAAGAGTCCCTGCAATATGCCTCCGAGACAGCCCGAACCGCCACCACCAGCACCGACGACTGTACGTTTCGTGCCACTGCCCGCCGCCGCACGAAGGAAAAACATGACAACGAAGAAAATGATGACAATGACGAACACGCCCACCCCGGATGGCGCCTTGCGGCGCGCTCCGTATGGATTCCGTGGCTGGTCGTTGTGAAACTCTCCGGTCACGACCTGGATCATCGCGGTCGTGGCAGCATCAAGCCCTCCGTAGAGATCGCCTTTGCGTAAGGCAGGCGTGAGAATCTCGCGGTAGATCATGCCGGTTGCCGCGTCGGTGAGCGTCGGTTCGAGTCCATAGCCCGTCGCGATGAAGCCTTTGTGATCGTTCATCGCGAGCAGAATCAGCGCGCCGTTATTCTTCTTCGCCTGCCCGATCTTGTTCTCCTGCGCGACCTCAATGGCAAAATCCTCAGCGGGATAACCGTTGAGTGTCGCAACGATCAGGATTACGATCTGAGTCGAAGTCGAGTCTTCGTACCGGCGCAGTTTCGCGTCGAGCGTTGCGACCTGCTGTGCGTTCAGCGTGCCGGTCTGATCCAGGACGTAACCCTGCGTGAAATGCGGGATTGGTGGGCGGCCGTTGCTGGAGGTCTGCGCGAAGGAGGTGCTCGTGAGAGTTAGGAGTACGAATAAATATGGGACAAGCAGTAGCCTGTCCCGAAATTCGCGCAAGCTAAAGCGTGCGTCACATTCTCGCTTCTTCATTTCCCAACCGGCGCCGGGCGCGTGGGACCATGCGGCGCAGTCGCTGGATTCGGCACGTTCTCGCCAGCGGTTCCACTCGGCGCAGTGCCCGGCGCGGATTCAGGATTCGTGCCAAAGTTGACCTTCGGCGCATTCTCCGCACCGGCGGCCGCTTCGAAGTATGGATATTGTGTGAAGCGGCCCATGCTTGCGATCATGCTGGCCGGAAACGAGCGGATCCGCGCGTTGAAATCGCGCGTCGCATCGTTATACCGATTGCGCTCAATCCGAATGCGGTTCTCCTGCCCTTCGAGCTGCGACATCAGCACCGAAAAATTCTCCTGGCTGCGAAGCTGCGGATACTGCTCCATCACGACCATGAGGTGCGAAAGCGCACTCGAAAGATCGCCCTGAACTTTCTGGAAATTCGCGAAGGCTTTTGGATCTTTCAGCGCATCGGCCGTGAGCTGGACACCCGTCGCGCGGCTACGAGCATTAATAACATCCGTCAGCGTTTGGCGCTCCTGTGCAGCCGCGCCTGAGACGGTCGCGACCAAGTTTGGCACGAGGTCCGCGCGCTGTTGATAGACGTTACTGAGCTGGCCGAGCTGCGCCTTGACGCCCTCGTCCATCGTGACGAAGCTGTTGTAGGTCGTGCGCCACCAGAGAAAAACGATAAGCACCAAAAAGATGATGCCGCCAACAATGAGTGTTCCTTTTTTCATACGACTCTCCTAACAATAATATTACAGCCGCACTCCCAGATTCGCCTGAAATGTAATAATGTTCCAATTGCCGACATCGCCGCCAGAGCATTGGTTAACGTAATTCGTGATGACAGGGGTCAACGGATAGCCGCCACGCGCTTCGAGCACGAGATCGTGTTTGCCGATCTTGCCGAGCTTTACCCCGACCCCCGCGCGAATATCCACCCGCAGCCGGTGCGCATACGGACTGTTGTTCCAGAGGGTCTGCTCAGAAAAGGACTCACCTTGACTATACGTCTCCATCAACAGCGGGATCCCGATGCTCGCACCGATCAAAAAATACCCACGCCGGTCCGTCTTGCCTTGCAGCTTCAGGAACGGCTCGAACAGCAGATACATAAAGTAATGATACGCGTTTGCCGATTGAAGCAAGAAATTGACTGTGTCGGTGCTCCCGGAAAGTGCTGGATTGACACAACTTCCGTTTTGTCCGACGGCGTACATATCCTGAAACGCAAAATCGAAGAGCAGTCCGGCGGGCTGGCCTTCCTTCGTAAGGTCGAAGCTCATCCCCGCGCCAAAGCCGGGGCCGGTCGCATTCGCCGGAAATGCTTTGCCGCTCATCAGGTTCAGGCTGCCGGTCACATAGGGCATGACCATGACCGTATCGACAAGCGTGTGAACCTGTGTCGTCGACTTCTGGGCCGTCGGCTTAATGACGCTCGGATTCGATTGTGCTGAAGCGACGCTCGCGCACAGAACGAAAAGCGCGAGACCAAGGAAAACGTGTTTCAACGCTGCCGCTCCTCTATGATTCATGCCTTAGCTGCTACCACGCATAACCGCCGCTAAGGCCGATGACCGCCTGGGTCCCAGTCGTGTAAGCTGGCACGGCCGGACCAGAGGACTGGGCGCCCTGTGGGCCAAACCCGATCGCAAGCTCAATGATGGGTTCGATGGAAAACTCATCGAAAATCCACTTGTATGCAATGTCGCCGCCAACCCAGACCGAGATTCCAGACCGGCCTAACTCGCTGCCGTGGAAGAAGAAAACATTCGCCACTGGCGCAACGGAGAGACCCGTCAGCGCCCGGCTATCGGCAATATAGATCCGGTACGCCCCACCAAGTCCGAACGCACTCCACTGGTCACTCACGGATCCCGAACTCGCGGCACGGCTCGGCCAATAGAAAGCCCGCACGGCCCAGCTATAGACCGGCCCGGTTTTCCATTCGTATTGGAACATCAGTGGACCATTAAGTGCCATACCGAGGGGATCGACCGAGACGACCTGCGTATGCGGACTCGGCCGCGCCTGCGCTCGTGCGTGCGAAACGAAGCCGAATGAAGCAACGGCGAGAACGACAAAAAAGACAAGTCTCTTAGCAATGCTCATGATAAAAATCGGACGAATGAGTTTGAAGTTTCGAATAAAACACGGATCGGCGTAACACCTCACACCATCCACGAACTTCAAATATACGAACAAATCTTTTGAATTGCCTTCAAAATGCAATTCCAAACATTAGTTCGAGGGCAACGTCACCCGAATAGTCCACAAAACCGGCATCCAAAATCAAATCCAGTCCTTTGGAGACTCGAACGTTCATCCCTGAACCGGCTCCTATTAGTACGCCTGTGGCCGCAGAATAGCCGCTGCTCTCTATGAATCCCAAGCGGCCCCAAAGGGATGGCCGAACATCACTTGAGCCAAAAGATGTGTGAAAGTCCAGCCAAATCGGAATGAGCGTAACAGCCGTCGCAAACTCTATACCGAGACCAAGACCGAGCGTAGAGCTTGAACTTAAGTGAAGCCCATTGACATCATGCAGCGATATCAGCGAGGCCCCATAACCACTGAGCACTTGATTGAGACCAAATGTCGCATAGCCGGCATAGCCACTTTTGTGTTCCTGCTTTTCATCGCCTTCATCATCGGTTGTTTCGAGATCCCGCTTCGGTCTTTCCCGAGTCATTTTTTCAATTTCGTCCATGTTATAGACGAATACGCTGCCATCATGGGTTTCAATTTTCAAGGACTTGCCTGGCACCTGTTCGATGATAATTCCTCGAATAATGCTACCATTCTTCAAATAGACGACGTCCTGCAGGTTTCCCTGGGCGCGTGAAGAACCCGCGAGCAAAACGATCCCACATAGGAAGCCACTTAAAAAGGCAAAATTCTTCTTGAAAATACGCATGTTTCGGACGAATGAGGTTCTGATATGATGTTAAACACGAAACCGCGCGACGACTCACGCGATTCCAGAAGTTCAAAAATACGACATTTTACCACCACGCGTACCCGAACGGAAGCGCCACAATCGGGAGAATTCGCTTCCCGTTGTGGTTCGTGATGAGATACGCGTCCATGAGGAACTTAGGCTCGATGAAGAAATGACCCGTGCCGCCACCGAAGACGTACTTGTATCCAATCTCGGCCGTAATCCGAACGGAAATGGTCTGATCGATCAGACCCAGACCGGCGCCGACGCCAGCGTATTGTCCGAGCATTGCCGCGTTGTCGATCAGATAGATTCGCTCGATCGCGCCGATCGAAATGCCGGACTCGTGATACCATCCGTCAAGATTTTTGTCGGCAAGCTCGCGTTGATAAACGAATTCGTATGTGCGCGTGAAGTTTGGGTCGAGCCGCTGCTCGTAGTGGGCACTCATCCGGCCGAGAACGATACCGAGCGGATCAACCTCAACCGCAGAGCGCTGAAGGTAGCGGTAGAAATCGTACTTGCCGGCGGATTGGGCTTGAAGCACGCCTGGGATCGCTATGAACAGGAGGAGCAAGCAACGTCTCAGAATGACACTTCCGCTATCCGACCGCATACTCTTTCAGCAACTGCCGCGCAATCACGATGTGCTGGATCTCGCTCGTGCCTTCGTAAATCTCGGTGATCTTCGCATCGCGGAGCGCGCGCTCGACCAGGTACTCACGCACATAGCCATAGCCGCCATGCACCTGAATCGCCTGCGAAGCGACCTCCATCGCGATCGTCGAGGCATAGAGCTTCGCCATTGCGGCCTCCTTAATATAATTCTGGCCGCTATCCTTGACACGCGCGGCGCGCAGACAAAGCATCCGCGCCGTTTCGATTTTGAGTTGCATGTCGGCCAGCTTGAACTGGATCGCCTGCAATTGATTGATCGGCTTGCCGAAGGCCCGACGCTCGAACGTATACTTCACCGCTTTCTCGAACGCACCGCTCGCGATACCGAGCGCCTGAGAAGCAATTCCGATGCGTCCGCCATTCAGCGTCTCCATCGCAATCTTAAAGCCTTGGCCTGGTGCACCGATAATGCGATCTGGCGTCACACGCACGTCGGTGAATCCGAGTGCGCATGTGTCGCTTGACCGGATACCGAGCTTATCCTCTTTGTGCCCGACTTCGAACCCCGGCATATCTTGATCGAGAATAAAGCAGGTGATGCCCTTATGTCCTTTTGAGGGATCCGTCTGCGCGAAGACGATGTAATGAAACGAGCGGGTACCGTTGGTGATCCAGTTCTTTGCGCCGTTAATGAGGTAGCTCCCATCAGGTTGTAGCGTCCCGGTCGTTGCCTGTTGCGTGGCGTCGGAACCGACCCCCGGCTCGCTCAGGCAATAGGCGCCAATCTTCTGTCCTGTTGCGAGTGGACGGAGGAATCGCTCCTTCTGCTCATCCGTGCCGTAGGTCTCAATCACCCAGCAGACGAGCGAATTGTTGACGGACATCACCACGGCCACCGACGCGTCAACCTTTGCGATCTCTTCCATCGCGAGGACGTAGCTCACGCAATCGAGTCCTGCACCGCCCCACTCGGGTGGCGTCATCATCCCCAGAAAGCCAAGCTCGCCGAGCTTTTGGATGATCTCTTCCGGGAAGTCGCCGGTCTTGTCGCGTTCGACCGCGCTGGGCGCGATCTCTTGCTCGGCAAATTCGCGCGCGGCTTGCTGGATGGCGAGATGGTCTTCGGATAGTTGAAAGTTCATAAGAGCCAGAACCACGATTACGCGGATGATGCGGATTTCGCGGATTGATTAAAGGATTCTTTGCTTGCTATCGAGAATGGGGTTCACAATGATACTCGAATATCGCGCCTAACTATCACAGAACCGTGGGGGTTTCAGATTCACACAGAATTTTCACTTCAAATCCAAAAAATCAATCCGTGTAATCCGCATCATCCGCGTAATCGTGGTTCAGGAGTTGTCGATCTGCGCCCGCTGCAGCTTTCCACTATAGTCGATGTAAACCGACTTCCACTCGGTGTAGAAATCGAACACGGCCCAGCCACCTTCCCGGTGGCCGTTACCGGTCGCCTTCACTCCGCCGAATGGCATGTGTGCCTCGGCGCCGATCGTGGCGGAATTGATGTACGTAATACCGGTCTCTAAATCGCGGGCGGCGACCATCGCTTTGTTGACATCCCGCGTGTAGATGCTCGAAGAGAGTCCGTAGATCACCGAATTGTTGATCTCGATCGCCTCCTCAAGCGAAGAACATTTGAGTACCGACAACACCGGACCGAAAATCTCTTCCGTTGCGATTCGCATGGTGGGAGTCACGCCCGTGAAGATCGTCGGCTGGAAAAACCAGCCCTTTGTTAAATCGCGTGGGTCAGTGCTTCCAGCCTGACCACCTGGAATCCCTCCTCCGAGAGCGCATGTCGCACCCTCTTCCCTGCCGATCCTCACGTACCGCTCGATGTTCTTTCGCTGCTTCTCGTTGATAACCGGCCCAACATCCGTCGTTGATTCCAGTCCATCCCCAAGTCTCAGCCTCGCAGCTTGCGCGACGAGCTTCTGCACAAATTCATCGTGAATCTTCTCGTGAAGAATAAGTCTCGAAGTTGCCGTGCATCGCTGGCCAGTCGTGCCGAACGCTCCCCAGAGTGCGCCTTCCAAAGCAAGATCGAGATCGGCATCATCCATGACGATCTCAGCATTCTTGCCGCCCATTTCGAGGCAAACGTGTTTCGTCTGCCGGCCACATGCTTCGGCCACAATTCTTCCGGTCGCGGTCGAGCCGGTGAAGCTGATGGCGCGGATCACGGGATGTTCTGTAATTGCTGCACCCACGGTTGTGCCTGCACCGTGAACGAGGTTCAGACAACCTTCCGGCAACCCCGCTTCGAGCAGAATTTCCGTGAGGACGGTTGCAGTCTGCGGCGTATCTTCCGCCGGTTTGAAGACGAACGTGTTCCCGGCGACGAGTCCCGGAAAGAGATTCCACGTCGGGATCGCCATCGGGAAATTCCATGGCGTAATAAGTCCGCATACGCCGACCGGCACCCGAAAAGAGAGATTGAGCTTATTACGTAGCTCGCTCGGTGTGTTAATACCGAAGAGTCGCCGCCCTTCGGTTGCACAGTAATAGGCGGTGTCGATTCCTTCCTGCACGTCGCCGCGCGTTTCGAGAAGTGGCTTTCCCATCTCGCGGGTCATGATACGGGCGATCTCCTCTTTTCGAGCGACCATGATGTCGCCGACCTTCCTCATGATACTTCCACGCTCCGGCGCCGGAACGAGCCGCCACTTTCGAAATGCTGCCTCGGCCGCTTTCGCGGCACGATCGACATCTTCTTTCGTCGATAACGGAAATGTTCCTAAGACTTCCTGCCAGTTGGCAGGATTGCGGTTTTCGAAGGTCTTGCCATCGGAAGAGTCGGACCATCGGCCACCGATGTAGTTCTGAAATTTTTGTGTCATGGGCTGCATGAACATCTGAGGGAGATAATTGATTGAAGCTGTTGTTAGTTTGATCTGTATGAAAGCACAACACACTTTGACAGTCGTATTAGCCATTCTTCTATTTCCCATTCTTGCTCAAGCACAACGCGGCGGCATTGGCGTCAAGCCGCGCACGGATCTCGTCATGCTGCCGGCCGAGGAGCGCGATTCCATCACGGATGAGGTCTTCGCGCGCATTATGGACTTGAAACGCTACGCGGAGTCCGGCAAGACAGATAGCGCCGCGCTCATCATCGGGTTCTTTGGTGCAAAGACCGATTCGATGCACTGGACGCGCACCGTTAACCTTCAAAATCCGGAGGAGAAGAGCCGGATCGATGCCGTGCTTGACAGAGTGAACAAGCTATTTCACGCCTCGCCGGAATCGCACCGCAAGTACTTCGCGATCTTCAAGGATCCAACGAGTCCCGGAGGACGAAAATATCTGTATCAGATCGAGCACTCCGATGGCAAGCACAATCGCATGGTAAGCTGGAATTTTTACGGCAACGGCGACAAGCTGATGCTCGGTGATTTTAATTGATTAGCATACGAAATGTCTGTTAGCCTCGAATACGTCAACGAACTCTACAAGCTTCCGTTTCTGCAACTCGTCGCGCAGGCAAGTGCCGTACATCGCGCGCACCATAATTACGAAGACATTCAACTGTGCACGCTGCTTTCGGTGAAGACTGGCGGCTGTCCGGAGGATTGCGCATACTGCCCTCAGGCGGCGCGGTATCACACCGGAGTCGAAGTGCAAAAGCTGATGGATGTCGATGCCGTCCTCGGTGCAGCACGCGAAGCAAAGGGAAACGGCTCGACCCGATTCTGCATGGGTGCCGCCTGGCGCGAGGTGCGCGACAACAGCGATTTCGACCGCGTGCTCGAAATGGTCCGTGGCGTCCGCGAATTGGGGATGGAGGTATGCACCACACTCGGCATGATCACTGCCTCCCAAGCGAAGAAGCTGAAGGAGGCAGGTCTCACCGCCTACAACCACAATCTCGACACGTCGGAAAGCTTCTACGGCCAGATTATTCACACCCGCGAGTATCGCGATCGCTTGATCACACTGGATAATGTCCAGGCTGCCGGCATCTCGCTGTGCTGCGGCGGGATTGTCGGCATGGGCGAGAGCGATGATGATCGCATCGCCTTCCTCCATACACTCGCCAATCTCGATCCATATCCGGAGAGCGTGCCGATCAATGCACTGGTGCCGGTCAAGGGTACTCCGCTTGCCGAACAGCCACTGCTCGATCCGTTCATGTTCGTCCGCATGATCGCGTGTGCGCGAATCCTCATGCCTCGCGCGCGAGTACGCCTCAGTGCGGGCCGGCTGGCACTTTCGGAAGAAGCGCAGGCGCTGGCGTTCCTCGCCGGAGCGAACTCGATCTTCACCGGAGAGAAGTTGCTCACAACGGGAAACCCTGGTTTCGATGAGGACCACAATCTGCTCAAGAAGCTCGGTGTGAAACCAACGGTACCCTACTCGTCTGAATTTCAAATCAGCGCATAGTGCCATCGGTATCCGTTCGAGACAACTCGCTTGCCGTTCGACTCGAACGTGAGTTGGAACATCTGCGTAATCAATCGCGCTACCGTGCGCTCCGCGCCAATGCTGGCGTTGACTTTACGACCAATGACTACCTGGGTCTGGCGAAGAGCGAAGAGCTACGAGCGCGAGTCGTCGAATATTTTTCAAAGGGCGGAAGACTTTCAGCGAGTGCCTCCCGGCTGCTTCGAGGAAATTATCCCGAGCATGAGCAGTTGGAGCAACGCTATGCCGAGTTCCTGGGATACGAAGCCGCACTGCTGTTCAATTCCGGTTATGATGCGAATCTTGCCATTCTGACCGCGCTCCCCACGCGCCACGATACGATCATCATGGACAGCCTCGCCCACGCGAGTATTCGAGAAGGCGCCCATGCGAGTCTGGCGACCAAGCGAACGTTTACTCATAACTCCGTCAAGGCACTCCGGAAAGCATCCGACGATGTGATGACCGGAGGTGTCTTTGTCGTTGTCGAGAGTATTTATTCGATGGATGGAGATGAGAGCCCACTACGGGACATTGCCGAACTCTGCGAGGAGCGAGGTTACACCCTGATCGTCGATGAGGCACATAGCGCCGGTGTCTTCGGACGAAATGGTCGCGGCATCGTGGAGGAACTCGGCCTCACTTCCCGAATCCCTATTTCGCTTCACACGTGTGGTAAGGCGCTCGGCGCTGCCGGCGCGGTGGTGGCTTGCTCTCAAACGGTGAAAGAATATCTCATCAACAAAGCCCGCACGTTCATCTATACCACTGCTCTGCCGCCGGTTATTCCCGTGCAGATCATGGCGGCGCTGGACATTCTCGAACGTGAACCATCACTCCTTGCAACACTCCACTCGAACATTGGATATTTGCGCAATGCACTTGCCGGCCCACTTCGCCGCTGGCGAATCATCGAAGGCCGGTCGCCAATTTTGGCGATTGTGATTGGCAGGGAAACAGAAACCCTCCGCGCGCAGGCATTTTTGCAGTCACAAGGACTGGACATCCGTGCCGTTCGCCCGCCGAGCGTGCCACTGAACACTTCCCGACTGCGCGTCTCCATTCATGCCGACCACACGATGGAGGAACTCCAACATGCTGCGGTTGCACTCATTCAAGCGGAGGCTGCTTGCGCGGAGTGATCGTTGCCGGTACGGACACCGGAGTAGGCAAAACCATACTCTCATCACTCTTGATGAGTGCGATGCCTGAGGCCATTTACTGGAAACCAGTTCAAGCCGGAACCCAGGAAGAGACGGATACTGAAACCGTCGCGCGGCTCTCCGAGTGCGCCCAAGAGCGCATCCTGCCGGAAGCCTATCGCTTGACGCAGCCGCTCTCGCCGCATCTCTCAGCGAGGCTGGATGGAATTGAAATTCAGGAATTGAATCTCGCTCTGCCAGCAACAGAGCAATTCCTGATCGTCGAAACAGCAGGCGGCGTGCTGGTGCCTCTGCGAGATGATCTGCTGCAGATCGAGATGATTCAGCAGTGGCAGCTTCCAGTGCTGTTGGCATCTCGCTCGGCGCTTGGTACGATTAATCACACATTACTAACACTGCAGGCGCTTCGTTCACGCGATATTCCGCTTTTGGGAGTGGTCGTCATCGGACCGTCAAATCCCGAGAACGAGCGGGCCATCGAACAGTTCGGTGATATTCCAATCGTTGGACGAATCCCCGAGCTTCCTGCACTGAATCATGCTTTGCTCCTTGCGACATATCGAGAACACTTCCAGAAGTTTGATTTTCGTCAGAGTGCTTCATCCCTCCTCCCTCATCCTTCATACTTCGAAGAGTCCTGGCTCGATTGGGACGCCGAGCACATCTGGCATCCCTATACGCAGATGCAGCTCCTTCCGTACGCCATTGGTGTCGATCGCGCGGAGGGATCGTACATTTATCTCAGTGATGGACGCAAGGTATTCGATGGCATTTCCTCCTGGTGGGTGACACTGCACGGGCACGCGCATCCGAAGATCGCTCGGGCAATTGCTGAGCAAGCCTCCAAACTCGAGCAAGTGATCTTTGCGGGATTTACCCACGAGCCGGCTGCTACGCTCGCCCACAAACTCATTGAACGCGCTCCGGCCGGATTGGCAAAGGTCTTTTTCAGCGATGACGGCTCCACCGCAGTTGAAGTCGCGCTCAAGATAGCGATTCAATATTGGAAGCACTTGGGCGAAGACCGCCGCACATTCCTTGCCCTCGAACATGCCTATCACGGCGACACCTTTGGAGCAATGTCAGTCAGCGCACGGAGCAGCTTCACTGCTGCGTTCGATCCATTGCTCTTCAATGTCAGACGACTGCCATTCCCAGATGCCGAACGAGAAGAGCACTTCCTTAGCACGCTTGAATTAGAATGCGTCAGGCCAGATGTCGCCGCATTTATCTACGAGCCACTACTGCTCGGTGCCGGCGGGATGAAGACATGGCGCGCGACGGTGATGAATCAGGCAATCCAGATCGCACGCAAACACGGGGTGCTTGCGATTGCCGATGAAGTCCTCACCGGCTTTGGCCGCACTGGCACGTTCTTCGCATCAGAACAAGCGAGTGCCAAGCCAGACATCATGACACTCTCGAAGGGCATTACGGGAGGATTTCTGCCACTCGGTACGACGCTCGCGACGCAAGAAATCTATAACGCATTCCTGAGCGAGGACCGCGCGAAGACATTCTTCCACGGCCACAGCTATACCGGCAACCCGCTTGCCTGTGCCGCTGCTGTTGCCTCACTCAACATATTCGAAGAGGAGCCGGTGATGGAGCGCATCGCAACCATTGCACGAGTCCACGAAGAACGGCTCCCCGCCCTTGCAGACTCGCTCGGTTATGTTCATCGCAAGATCTGCACGGTGGCTGCGCTCGAACCACGCCGTGCAGAAGGCTATTTAAGTGATCGCTCCCGAACGCTCGCCGCGCGCGCGCTGGAGCGCGGCCTGCTTGTCCGTCCTCTTGGTGACACGGTATATTTGCTTCCGCCATACTCCTCCACCGCGGAGGGTCTCCACCGCGCATACGATATTCTCGAGGAGTGCCTCACGTCCCCGCATGGTTGAGGAGGGAAATTCATGATACTCTACGGCGGCCGGATCCATAGTCTCGATCTTCATGATACATATCATGAAGCAATAGCTGTTGATGGCCACCGAATTGCAGCCGTTGGTGACGTGGATACGTTGCGTCGAGAATTTCCCGATGTTCCTGCAATTGATCTTCATGGCGCCCATGTCTATCCCGCCTTTGTCGATGCCCATGCGCATCCCATCGGTGTTGGTGAGAAGCTGTTGAAGCCGCGACTCGAAAAGACAAAAAGCAAGGAAGAAGTCTATCCGGTGATTCGTCCCCTCGTGGGTACTGCAGAATGGATACTCTCCCGAGGTTGGGATCAGAATTCCTGGCCGAACAAAACGCTTCCGAACCGGTTCGATCTCGATTTGAACGTAAGCCCGGATGAGCCAATCGCGCTCACGCGAATTGATGGTCATGCCATCTGGTGCAACTCTGCGGCGCTCGATCGTGCTGGCATTACGCGAACAACAACCGATCCGCCTGGCGGCGCCATCCTTCGAGATGCGGCGGGCGAGCCAACGGGGATTCTTCTCGATGAAGCAATGAAGCTCGTCGAGGCTAAGATACCACCGGTCTCAGCCTCCGAAACAACAATGATGCTCCGAGCCGGACTTCGAGCCTTTCTCGAACGCGGCATTACGACCATCCACGTGATGGGAGTCTCCGCCGAAGTGTGGGATGCCTATCGTTCTCTATATTCGGCTGAGTGGAGCACACTTCCGCGCGCCTTCGTATTTCTTGACATGACGAAGCAAAGCGCGAAGCAGCTCTTCCTCGATCGTGCTGCGTCCATGAGCAATGACCTTCCTGAGCGATTGCACTTTGCGGGCATCAAGCTTTATCTCGATGGAGCATTAGGCTCTCGCGGCGCAAATCTGTTCGAAGATTATTCGGACGACCCCGGCAACCGTGGACTTGCGCTGATGGATGATGCTGGGGTTGTCGGAATGATGCAACTGGCCGCCGAACACAAGTTACAAATCGCAGTTCACGCGATTGGCGACCGGGCATGCTCACGCGCGCTCAATCTGTTCGAGCGGGCTGAATTGAATGGAAACAACTCTGTTCTCCGGATTGAACACGCTCAGATCGTTCGCGAAGAAGATATTCCGAGAATGGCAAGGCTCGGCGTCTACGCAGTCGTCCAACCAGTATTCTATCCCTCCGACCGGCGATGGGCGCTCGATCGGCTTGGAAGCGAACGAATGAACACCGCTTATCGGTGGCGATCGCTCATCGCGTCTGGTGCGCGGTTCGTAGCAAGTTCTGATGCACCTGTTGAGGAGCCAGATGTGCTTGAAGGTATCCGAATTCTCACCACACGTGATGACGTTCCTGACGGGGAAGAACTAACCGGCGCTGAAGCCGTGCGAGCCTACGCCCAATGTTCACATCAATTGACTGGACACTCCGCCGCATTCGGCATGCTTGCTCCAGGCTATTGTGGTGACCTCACAATAACGGATCGAGCGGCGGACCAGCCGGGCGCTCGCGTTCTGGCCACGATCCTGGATGGCTCTCTCGTCGCAGGCGCGCTGTGAAAGCCGTAACTTTGCCCAAACTCCTTCATACGACATGCTCCTCGGAATAGGACTTTCCCTGATTGCCGCGCTCGCGCAAGTGAGCGGAGGGTTGCTCGTGCTTTCGAATTCGCACTGGCCCCGCAAGTGGCAGAACACACTGCTGGCGCTTGGCGCGGGATTTCTGCTTGCGCTCGTCTTTCTCGAACTTATCCCGCAGAGCTTTCTCCTGACCAAAGGCAATGAATTTGCTCTCTTCGCGATGCTTATCGGCTTCAGCGCCATTCATCTCTTCGAGCACATCCTCGCCGGACACATGCACTTTGGCGAGGAGACCCATCACGAAGTAGTGCTCGCCCGGTCCTCGATGATGGGCGCCGTCGGCGGGCTGGCCGTCCATGCTTTTTTCGATGGCATGGCAATCTGCGCAGCGACGCAGGCGAAGTCGTCGATTGGCATCCTCGTATTCGTCGCTGTGCTGTTGCACAAAGTGCCGGAAGGGCTGACCGTAGCGAGCGTGATGCAAGCAGGTGACCACTCGCACAAGTCAATGTGGCGAGCGAACATCATTCTTCCGCTCGCAACCCTTGCCGGAGCGCTACTGGTTTTTTTCTTTGTCGAGATCGATGCAACGCTCATCGGTTTTCTGTTTGCGTTCAGTGCTGGCGCGTCGGTTTATGTCGGTGCCTGCGATCTCATCCCGGAAATCAATAAATCACGGGGACGGAGCGCGCCCATCGTGGTGTTCCTTGGAATGCTCCTCTTTTGGATCGGTGCACATTTTCTTAATTCGCTGGCAGGTCTATGATCGCTAAATGGAGTTCATTCGTTTTTGTCGCGCTCGCATTCTCCGGATGCCAGCGCAATCCCGAGCCGTTGCCGCTCAACTTCGATTCGCTCAAGCCAGGCGTTGACTCGGTTTCTATGAGGAGGGCTGCGGACAGCGTGATGAAAGCCGCCGCCGACTCGGTGAAATCCGCTCTTCCGCCGATGGCAAAGGCCGTCGAGCCAGCAAGACTCATGACCTACTTGCCGAAGATGGCAGGCTGGGGGTTGAGTGGCGAGATAGAACACGAATTTCAGATTCGAGATAACTTCAATCGCTCTCGCGTCGCGCAGACTTACACGTTGGGCGCAAAGAAGGTCCGTGTCGAGATCAACGATTTCGCGTATGTACCCTATCTCTACGAGCCGTGGCAGAAGTTCAAAAGCAATTACCTCGATGACGACAACATCGCCAGGACCGAGACGACGATCCTGTCGGGGTATCACGCTGTGCAAACGATGGAGAAGCACGATCCCCACGCATCGGTGAGTGTCTTTCCGGGCAATCGTTATGTTATCACGATCACGATGGACGGTGCGGACAACATCAACGACGCGCGCCACATCGCCGAGTCGATGGACCTCCGCGGATTGGAATCACTACAGTAACACGACGTGATCGTCCTCTCCATCCTTGGTTCGCTGCTGGTCGTGCTCTACACGATCATCATGTCTCTCATCTCAGTTGTGACGGGAATGATAGACCGCAGTGGCAAGGCCTACGTCTGGACTGGCCGGGTCTGGTCGAAGGGATTGCTCCTCTTGCTTGGCACGCGGCTGCGCGTTACCGGTACTGAGAATATCCAGCCTGGACACCATTACGTCTTCGTCTCCAATCATGCCAGCTTGATGGACATCCCGGCGCTGCTCGCCGGCATCGACAATAATCTCCGCCTTACGTACCGCAGCACGTTGACGAAGACTCCCATCTGGGGATGGGCACTGAGGATGGGTCACTTCCTGATGATCGACCGGTCTAATCCGTTGCAGGCACAGCGAACGCTTACGAAGGCAAGCGAGACGATCAAGCGCGGCGCATCGATCCAGCTTTTCCCGGAAGGCACACGAAGTCCTGATGGCAAAATGCAACCGTTCAAACGCGGTGCGTTCTCGCTCGCCTATGCCGCGCGCGCAGCGATCATCCCCGTCGCGCTCATCGGCACATACGAATCGTTACCACGAAAGCAGACACTGCCGAACTGGGGTAAGACCCTGGAGGTCCGCATTGGCAAGCCGATCTACCCGCGCGAAGTCCCGGAAGGGGAATCAAGGGCTGAAGAGATGCGGCTCATGCGCGAGGCGGAGGAGGCGGTGCGGAAGATGTTGGTAGCGTGAAACATTCTGCCCCGTTCAGGTCATATTCGTATGTAACAAACCGATCATTCCTAAGTTGTTACTGCGAGGAGGCTGCTTCGACAAGCTCTTCGCAATAGAAATTGGAATAAACCAAATGAACCCATGAGAATCGCAACAGTTTCAACGGTCTTACTTATTGCCGTGGTGTTTGGCTGCAAGTCCACATCTCTTGTGGAGGACAACGATCTCGGCTCGCTACGCGGAACGATCAATCTTTACGGCGGTACTAATTGCGCCCTTCTCTCAGACCGATCAGGTGTAAAAATTCAAATCGAGGGAACAATGTTTTCCGCGATGACGGATTCGACTGGGCATTGGAGTATGTCCGATGTTCCGGCAGGTAGCTACGATATACTCATGGTCACTCCGACACACGATACTACCATCATACTGGAATACCAATTTAGCGGAGCAGGGACACAGTTCCTGCAAGGCCAGCCACTTTATGAGGTCAAGTTGCGTGGACTCGATTCGATTGCGATCGTCTCTGTCGTAGTGACAAGAGATTCGACGAATTCACCGTCTGGATATTGGAATTACATCATTACTTCGACATTGACTCTATTTGGACCCGACACTGGCCTTTCGAGCGTTCTTGGACTCACCGATCTGACCAGGGGAAATTACATGCAACCAACGAGTCGCAATTTCCAAATTTCCAAATCGACTCTCAATATCACCGAGACCTTTATCCATCTGCCTCTCGTGCTTCACAACGTTGGTGACACCATTCGTAGTTACACCGGCGGGGACTCCATCATCACACGAATTGACACAAGTTTTCATTCTTTGACGACTCCACAGCCCGGCGATACCGTGCAACTTGTGACGATTGCCGATACGCCCCCTAATGCATGCGGTTTCGGGGGAGGGAGATATATGTGCAATCGGAAGTTCATACTACCATAGGGTGAAGTCTAGCCTAACGAATGACTGACGACCGCCAGCGCGCATTCTTAGAGCTTCTGGAGCCGGTCTATGACCGGCTCTCTCGCTACGCGCTGGCCGTCACGCGAGATGAGATGGACGGCGAAGACCTCGTGAGCGCCACAGTGCTGGCGGCATTCGAAAAGTTCGATCGCGCAGCACCTCATGAGAACTTCCTCCATTATCTCATCACAATTGCCTCGCGATTACACAAGCGGCGGCGCTACCGCGAGCGAAGGCGCGTGCCGTACGACGAAGCACGCGCAGCGATGCGACCCTCGACTGCAACACCACCCGACACCACCGCCGAAATCAGAATCGTCATGGATGCTCTGCAAACGTTGCCAGATAAGATGCGGGAAACGGTCGTACTCTTTGAAGTGAGCGATCTGTCGCTGGAAGAGATTCTCGGCATACAGGGAGGGACGCTGAGCGGAGTCAAGACACGTCTGAGGCGGGGCCGCGAACGGCTTGCGAGCTCGCTCGGCGTCTCGTTGCCAGGAGCAAAAGCCCTTACAACAACGGACAGACCCGTCACAGTGGAGATCGAAGCACCAATCAATCGCGTTTTTCTGGCACAGGAGAGTTATGTCTAAGTTTACCTACCAAGAACATGTCGCGGCTCTGCGCTCGCGCGAGGTACAGCCACCATTCTCGCGTACGGTCGATCTTATAGCCAGCGCCACGCCGCGCGCGCGATGGCAATTGCCCGTCACTCTCGCCGGTGCTGCGATCCTCGCGGGTGCGATCCTTTTGAATGTCTCGTTCAATACGCCAACGCATCGCACGGATGTGAATCCGACCAGGACACCGTCCATGTCATCCGTGCTGCCCGCGAATGCGGGGCGCACGGTTACAGCCCCACATCCGAGGGTTCTCCGGACCGTGCGTCAGCGAGCGTGGCCCGATCAACTCATTCCGCAAGCCGAGGGCGAGATCCCGGTTGAGGACACGATAGAGCTGGCACCAACGCTCCACTTATGTCTCGCGCAGGAATCCTCTTCGGTAGCACTGCTGACCCGACAGGATCCACGTCCTGTTCCTCCAATCGCCTTACCGGATAGCGAGACAACAGCCCGGCAACGTTTTTTCGCCTTCCTTGGCGGAGCATTCTCGCAACAGTTCAGTTCAACCTCGGTGCTTCGGCAGCTTTCGTTCGACGACGCCTTCGCTGGCATCGGATATAATCTTTCGGAGCACGTCGCGGTGAAGATTCTCGGTGGCGGGGAGTTCTTCGCACTGGCATCCAGCACGCAGTCTGTGTCATTCCATGACGCAACGTTCGTGCATAACGGACAGGCAACTCACAACGTGATTGGCGTTGTGCTGACATCCCCGGCCGCGTCAATCCAGCGCGTCGATTGGCTTGGTGGCAGCGTACAATACAGTTTCGGCGAGGGACTGCGTCCGCTCGCCGAACTCACCATTGCAGGCTCGGGAAATGGGTTGCTGTCCCGGCAATCGATTGGAGTCGAGCATTCACTCGCGGAGAGTTTCGATCTCTCGCTGCTCGCCCAACTCAGCGAGTTGCTGCCACAAGGCAGCGCGTGGCTGACAAAAGCGGGAGTCTCGGCGTCGGTGACGTACCGGCTCTGGTAATTCCTACATCGCCGCCATCTTGATTGCCAGATCGACGACGCGGCAGGAGTAGCCCCACTCGTTATCGTACCAGCCGAAGACCTTGACGGTCTTGCCCATCACCATCGTCATGAGTGAATCGAAGATGCAGGAATGTGGATCGTGGACGATGTCGGCGGTCACGATCGGGTCCTCGGTGTAGTAGAGAATATTCTTCATCGGCCCATCGGCGGCCGCTTTGTACGCTGCGTTCACTTCTTCGACCGTCACTTCACGTTTGAGTTGCGCGACGAAATCGGTGATCGAGCCAGTCGGCGTTGGCACGCGGAGAGATGTGCCGTCGATCTTACCCTTCAGGTCCGGAATAATCGAGCCAATTGCACGCGCTGCGCCGGTCGAGGTCGGAATGATGCTCATTGCTGCGGCGCGCGCGCGCCGGAGATCTTTGTGCGGGAAATCGAGCAAGTTCTGATCGTTCGTGTAGGAATGCACGGTCGTCATAAAGCCCTGCTCGATGCCAAACGCATCGTGCAACACCTTGACCATCGGCGCGAGACAGTTCGTGGTGCAAGAGGCGTTCGAGACCATCTTGTCCTTCGCCGTAAGCACATTGTCGTTCACACCGAGCACGACCATCTGATCGAGCTTCTCCCCTTTCGGCGGCACGGTGAGGATCACTTTCTTGGCGCCGGCATCGATGTGCTTTTGGACGGCGGGCCGGTCGGTGAACTTACCGGTTGACTCGATCACGATGTCCGCGCCGAGCTTGCCCCACGGCAGATTCGCGGGGTCTTTCTCAGCAAAGATTTCCAATCGGTCAGCACCCACGATGAGCGCGTTGCCATCGACCTTGATCTCGCCCGGGAATTTGCCGTGGATGGAATCGTACTTCAGAAGATGCGCGAGCGTCTTCGCGTCGGTGAGGTCGTTGACGCCCACGACATCGAAGCCACCGAGTTCAAGTGCGCGCCGAAACACCAGCCGCCCGATGCGACCAAAACCGTTAATGCCTACTTTGATTGCCATAGCGTTTTTGAGGAGGAAGGATGAGGGATGAAAGATGATGGATGAAGGTTCAAATTCGTGGAGCTTCTACGAAGCTGAACCGAACAGGATTCATACAAAAATACGGCAAAATAGCAGGGACGTACTGCACACGTCCCCGGTTCGAATTGGAAGAGCCGTACCGTTGTGAAGGGGGACGTGCGCAGCACGTCCCTACATGTTAGCGGAGCAGCTCGATATGCTGGCTTGCGTGGCCACTCGGGGTCTTTAGCTGCACAAAGTACGACCCATTCGGCAGACCGCTAAGATCGAGCGAGCCGCCCGTTGCTGCGAATTTGCTGCTCAAGACGTTGCGGCCAAGGGCATCGGTGACTTCGCTGCTGATCGTCCCGGTAGCCTGACCAGAAACAGTTAGCATGCCTTGCGTCGGATTCGGATAGATCCGAATGCCAAGCGGCTGCAACGGGTCTGCCACGGAAGAACTCGCGATTCCCTCACCCACGATCGAAACGACCGTGTCGTGTGACTCACCGACGTAATCCGAGATCGAAAGTGTAAAGGAGGTGGTGTCGTAACCAATCTTCGAAGGAATAAACTGAACCACCGCCTGAATGGAATCTCCCGGCAGAAGAAAATATGGTGGAGGTGACAGTGGTTGCACGGTAAGTATGGTAAAGTCGGCGTTGGTGCCGCTTGTGTTTGGGACATCGACGCTGAGACTGCCCGTGCCGGTGTTCCCAAAACTGAAGAGCATCGTGTCTGGCTGATTCATTGTAACCCTACCAAACCGGTAAGGACTTGCGAGAACATGAAACACTCCCG
>JADGPZ010000115.1 GCA_017882165.1 Candidatus Kapaibacterium sp. | reverse complement strand
CTGAGTGCCGCAAACGCATTGACGCGACCATGATAATCCATGTTGGTCTCCTGACCGCGAACGGGATCGCAGGTCTCGATCACGATCTTCTTCACGGCGCCTGCTGCGAGCGTCGCATCCTGCGACATGAGCAAACCGCAGATGCCAGCCGTGATCGGGCCGGAGAAGCTTGTTCCATCAACGCCCGGCTCGGTGGTATACGAAGTAGTGCCGGGGCTGAGCGTGGTCGTCATGATACTCACGCCTGGAGCGAAGACTAATACGGTCTGCCCAAAATGGGTGAAGGAAGAGGGGTTGCCATCCACACGGGTCGCGCCGACGGAGAGTACGCCATCGAGATTCGCCGGGTAGAACGGCGTGATGTCGTTATTCTTCGAGTAATTCCCGGCGGAAGCAACGAGGACCGCGTTGTTCGCCGTGACTTCATTGGCAAACTGCTGCTCGTAGGCAAGCGCCGCCGGGTCGATCGTACCACCCCAGGAGCAATTGATCACGTTGGCTCCGTGTGTGGCGGCATAATGGATGCCTTCATATCCGGCGGTGAGCTGGCCCGCATCATTCGCAATTCGAACGGCCAAAATCTTGCATAGCGGCGCGACGCCGGCCATTCCCTTGCCATTATCCATGATACCACCGAAGCAGCCGGCGGTCTCCGTGCCGTGCTCGCCTTCGTTCGCGCCCAGGTGCGGCATCGCATCTGGCGCACCGTTCGGAAGAACGGAAGAATTCCAACCGATGCCCATCATATTGGCCGCCAAATCTTCGTGGTTGTAGTTGACGCCTTCATCCACATCGGCGATGACGACCGAGGGGTCGCCCTTCGTGATGTCCCATGCTTCCGGGCAATGGATCGTATCGAGGTACCACTGGCCGCCACTCGTATACAGCGGATCGTTCGGGGTGTGCTTCTGTGGAGTAAAAATGTAGCGGGGCGAGGCGGTTTGCACGAGGCCTGTCTGCAACAGCCGAAGCGTGACGCCGAGCGGGTGTGCATCGGAAGAATAGTAAATGGCATACATGCGATCGATGCCGATCTTGTGCGAGATCGCATTCTTATAGGATTCCGCATCGAACGGCTCGATCCTCGTCACGCCGATCTCACGAAAAATCTTCTGCACGCCGTCTGAGCCAACGGTCATTCCGGCACTGAACGATGCGTCATGCTCGAAGACGGGATTGTAGCCTTCGCGGAATTGCGCGTAGACAACACCCGGTACACGGTGTGGATATGTGGCGTCGAGTTCGGCAGCTCCCGAAGTGGGTTGTGCGGCCGGTGTTGGTAGCGATGGTGCGCGCTGTGCGCGAGCAATCGGCAGTTGGGCAAATAGACCGGCTGCGACAAAGAGCAACAGACGGATAAGCGGTGTGCGGACGGAACGGGAAGGAGTCATAAACATGCGAGATTGAATGGGTCTTTTGGCCGGCGCCCAACGGCGCGCGGCCAGAGGATGATTGCGAACTCAGACAAACGGCTAAGGAGCGGGGAGGGTTTCGGGGAATAACGAATGAAGAATTGGGCTGCCAAGGTCGTTACTCCCCATTCTAAACTGAAAGCCGTATCTCCCCCAGCGCAGCAGCGACCCATGTCGGCGTTGGCGCATCGAGCACATCGGAATAATCCACAAGTACGAGATCATGCAAAGCACAACACAGTTCCTGCCCACCCAGAAGCGCTGCCACAACCGGCCCACCATCTCGAAAATCCGAGCGCGCCGTTTCCGAGCGCGCAAGAAACCCGGCGTAATCGTGATTCGCGAGAAGCAAGATCATCCGGCGTATCACCCCATCGGCCCATTGATAGGCTTCGACGCCGACCTGCAACTGCTCCCCGAACGGCGTATTGTATCCCGCGCCATGATGGATCATGTCCGCCGTCGCGACGAGTGCAGCTCCATCGGCCATGATCTCTTCAAGCTCATCGTATCCCGGTAGCAGCAGAGGCTTGACACCACTCTGAAACGGATAGCGGGCGATCAGACGCGGCTTTGGCTTTGCATAAACTCGGGCCGTGATCTCCAGCATCGCCTCGAAATTGTCAAGGGAGAATTCATCTCTCCAAATATCTTGCCCACCTGGCGCTCCAGGCCCATGGATGCCGCGCAGTTCTGACGTGCGCGCGACTCCGTGCAATACCCCAATCGCAAGCACTGTGTCGCGACCGGACTCGACAACAGCGCGCGCAACTGCGGCAGTCAGATGTCCGGAAATCGCAAGCCGTGTATGGGGAAAAATCAGCGCGCCGCGATCTGGCAGTGTGGTACGAGGCGCACTTTCGACGAGCGAGATCAAGTGCTGTTCTCCGAGCGAGGCGCGCTCAGCGGCGTAATACTGCTTCCACCAGAATGGAGTAGGCATACAATGTCATTGGTAGCCGCAGCCTTTAGGCTGCGTGGTTCAATTGATAGCGCGCTCGTCATCCGAGCCACGCAGCCTAAAGGCTGCGGCTACCGTGATCAAAAATAATAGACCAACCCCGCCGCGAGACCATAGACCACATTCGATGCCGTCGGCGCGATGGAGAGTGCGGACTTACGATTTCCAAATGGCTGATCAATCGCTTTGCCATCCGAAGTCTTGAGCGTGCCGGTCGTCACGGTCCGGGCGAGCAAATCGAGCGTGAAGGAGAGTCGGTCCATGACGCGGAAGTCGTTCAGCACATCGAAGTTGAACTGATAGCCGGTTGCCGAAGCATTGCGGGAGGCGCCGCTGGGCGACTCTGTTTCGGAGGTGAGCACAATGAGGGCTCCGATTCCACCATTGGCACGAAGGCGATAGAATTGACCACTGTAGAACATGAACATTCCGCCGACGACGAACGAATGCTCGGTGAAATCGAGCGATTCCTCGGCACCTTGAAGGCCAGGGTAATTGCTGTCGATTGTGGTGTTCGCGAACTTCATCGTGAGATCATACTCGACATAGATGCCCCACGATTTCGAGAGCTGCGCCTGGGCGCCGAGCAAGAAGGACCGATCGACCGTGCCATAGTTCTCTCTATCATCCTTGGGACTCGGCCTCAGGGCACGCTCGGAGAAAAATTGATTGATATCGCGCGGCAGAATTTGCAGGTAGCCGCCGTACATCAGATAGACGCTGATGAAATCCTCCTGCGGATGCGCCACGCTGCGCTGCGCGCGAATCCAAGTGTCGAGGACGGCCTTCCGCGCGCGATACGTCGAATCCAGTGTCCGAAGCGAATCGGGCGGCGGCGCGTAGTGGCTCGTGTCCATCGTGGATGGCACTTGCGCGAGTGTGGCAACCGGAAGCAAGCAGAAGATCGTGAGTAAACGAGCAACAACTCTCATGGGCAAATGGCAATGTGAAGATCGGAAAAGGATGAATTGGGAAGAAAGATTTCTTCCAGGCCCTCAATCCTGAAATCAGAACCTGACCACTTCCCCCGTCGCCAGCGATTCGCGCGCGGCGAAGGTGACGAGCGTCGTGGCCAGCAGCGAGTCGAATGGAATCGGTCCTTCGCCAGACGTGGCGAGCGATGCGAGGAATGCTTTGACTTCTTCCGCATGGCCTTTGCCAGAGCCTGTCTCGGTTTTACTTTTGCCCGAGCCATCCCAGAGTTCAAGCTCGGTGAAATTCTTCATGATCGCCGTACGGCCGTTGGAGAAGACTTGAATCTCCTCTTTCGGCAGCGACTTATCGCCATTGGCGAGATACAGGATCGTTGCGACAGAGCCATCCTCGTACTCGATCGTGATCGAGACAGTGTCGTGATCGACCGTGTCCGCGCGACTAGTGGAAATGGACTTTGCGAAGACCGAACGTGGGGTGGCATCTCCTACGAGGAACGTCGCGGTATCAATGAAATGGCAGCCCTCGCCAATGATCCGACCGCCCCCTTCGGTTTCATCCTGTGTCCAATGCGAGCGCGGGAGCGGGCCAGCGTTGACCCGGTAGAAGATCATCTTAGGCGAGATGGATGATCGATCATCCCCATCGAAGAATGCTTTCGTCTTCCGCACCAGCGACGAGAAGCGGCGATTGAATCCGACCATAAACTTGAGATCGGCTGTTTTGCGCGCATCTTCATACGCCTTCGCTACCGATTGCAACTGATCGAGCGTGAGCGCCATCGGCTTTTCGACGAAGACACTCTTGCCGGCCTTCAGCGCTTCGGCAGCCAAACGCGCGTGATCGCCGTGGCGGGTGGCAATAAAGATCGTGTTGATGTCGGTGGCAGCAATGACTTCATCGGCAGATGTCGTCATCCGTTCGAAGCCGAACTTCTTCTGCGCGTCCATCGCACTCGCGCCGGACTGATTCGCAACGGCGATGAGCTTAGCGCTCTCCTTCAGCGTCGGCAGGAGAAATCCTTGGGCGAAGTTACCGGCGCCGATAAATCCAATACGAGGCTCAGCACTGTGTAGCACCGGAGCTTTAGCTCCGGTGTGAGCTTGATCGGACCTAAAGGTCCGGTCCAACACGGATCCAGATTCGGTTGGATACGTCAGCACCATCCCCAAGTACCGCTCCTTTCGCTCACCCGCGATGATGGAGTAAGCTTCTTCGGCGCGATCGATCGGGAACGTGTGCGTGGTGATCGCGGCGGTGTCGATCTGATCCTCGCCAAGCAATCGGACAAACTCCTGCATGTTGCGGCGCTCGGTCCAGCGGACATAGCCGATTGGAAGGTCAATCCCCTTCTCTTCGTAGTTGTGATCGTAGCGTCCCGGACCATACGAGCGGGAGAGGCGGAACTCCAATTCTTTGACAAAGTAGGTATCGCGCGGCAAGTTCATCTCGCTCACGCCGACCATGATGATGCGCGCGCGGTCACGAGCAATTTCCGCCGAAAATGTAATGGGATCGTTCGAACTTGTTGCAGCACAAATGATGACGGCATCCGCGCCATGCCCGCCGGTGAGTTGCTTGATTGTCCCAGCAAGTCCGCCCTGATTGCGGTTGAACGCATGGTGCGCCGTGTGCTTGCTCGCGATTTCGACATGGTGATCGTCCAGATCGATGCCGATCGTGACGCAACCGGCAGCCTTCGCAATCGCGCACGCAAGCTGCCCTACAAGTCCAAGACCAATTACGACAACCGACTCGCCAAATGTCACATTCGCTTGCCGCAAACCTTGCATGGCGATGGCGCCAAGCGTTGTAAAGCAAGCGGATTCATACGGCACGTTGTCGGGAATCTTGACACAAAGATTGCGCAGAACGCCCACGACTTCCGCATGGCTCGCGCCTTGTCCGCCGCAGGCCACGCGATCGCCAGGCTTGAGGTCGTCCACATCTTCGCTCACGGCGATGACTTCCCCCGCGCAGGAATACCCGAGCGGACCCGGAGTATCGAGCTTGTTCATCACACGCTGATACGTCTTCCAAAAGCCTTGCTGCTTAACCTCGGCAAGGACCTTCTTTACATCGTCCGGCCGCTTGCGGGCTTTGTCGATGAGCGAAGCGCGCGCGAGATCAACCTTCATCTTCTCCGTTCCGGCGGAGATGAGGCTGGCATGGACGCGCACGATCACGCCGGCGCGTTTCGGCTCGACGGGTGACGGCACATCACTGATGGTGATCGCGCCCGAGCGGAGAGATTGGAGAAGTTGTTTCAAGCGCGAAGTGTAACGCGGCAAGAAGAAGGATGTTTCCTAATAAAGGGAAGAAGGCAATAGATCGTTGATCTCAAAACACAACATTATCAGCGGACCAGCCGGAATCAAAGCTGGAAAAAATTGCTGCATCCATTACGGCCGGAAAAACAGCAATCCGTTTGCAAAGGAGCTGAAACCCATCAGAAACGAATTGATAATATTCTTCGTCACTTAATGCCCCTACCGATATTTTTATTGGAAAACCGAACTCGTTGAGCCATTTTGAAATCCTCGAATCTATAGGCACTTCATACCTTGTCAATCCGAGCGATTGCAAAAGATTGCGGGCTTGCTTGGGGCCAAATCCTTTTAGTGTAGATGAAATGGTCCTAGCAAGCAACATTTCCTCTGAACTCCCAGCTTGCTGTCCTAGTTTTTCGTAAGCGGTAGAGACTAAGCCCCACTTCCCACGCTCAAGAACCTCAAAATTTTCCGAAATGAAGGTCGATACTCGGTCAATCATTCGACCACACCCATTTGCCAGCAGTTCCTTTTTTACCAGACCGCGAAGATTCGGCACACCTTTACATACATGGAGCGACAGCCGAAAAGGAGTAATTCTCATAAAGCGTGAAATCGGTGAATCCGGGCCAGACCGCTGCTGGGATGTCAATAAACACATGATCATCTGCTGCCAAAATGCAGCCTCAGACAACTCAACGCCGACCTTATTGATGTTGCGTTCAATCCTCTTCTTGACGAATGGATTGCTTTCCTGAGCTTCGTAGAAGCTTAATGCTCGCTGGCTGTCTTCGTCTGTAATTTCCCAGATTATTCTCATACTGTTTCAGTTCGATCATGCTCCATCGGCTGATTCATACAAGATCTTCCCTTCTTTCAGAGCGTACGGAATTACCGTCGCGAAGGAATTACATCTAACCTCGATCTCCTGCGGAGTATAGACAAGCAGATCCATCGGCCACCACCGATCTTTAAAAAGCGAGCCGATTCGAACGCGCCGTTGCCATCGCTTCTCTGTGCTCTCCATCTCCACCAGTAAATCGATATCGCTATCGGCATGATAATCGCCACGCGCGCGGCTACCGAAGAGGATTACGCGCTTCGGATGGAAGGCATCGACAATCTTGCGCGTGATCTCCTGGATCAGCGCCTCGTCAATGGGAGGCCGCAGAATGGTATTCGTAGCAGCTTGGCCTTCGAGTATCATGACAGTAAGAACGCGATATGGGGTCAGTGGAGTTGCTTCAAGTAAATTCAGGACCAATTAAGCTGTTAACCTTTGCGAGCACCTGAAGTGTCACCTCATTCGGTATCGTGCATATGAAGATCAAATCGCGGACTGCATAATCGACGCAGCGGATCTGATCGCTCAGGACAGCGCCGGAAATCCTCAAGCCAGCCGGGATGAGTACTTCGAAAGGATGATGCTTGATTTTGGAAGTGATGGGGCAACACACGGGCATGCCAGTGCGGCGATTGTAATACGAATGGGAGAGAATCAATGCCGGTCTTCGACCGGCTTGTTCGTGGCCGAGGTGAGGATCGAAATTCAACCACACGAGATCGCCATGATCGGGTACAGTGCCGCTCATTCCGATTCCCAAAAACGCTCTTTACCAACCGGCCCCCCATCATCAATGTATGGGTGCATGTTCTCCGGAGTGATCCCATCTACAAGCTCTTTCAGGAAATACTTCGGCATCCGCGTCTTTCTCCGGAGCACAAGCCCTCCATTCTCGTCAGACAGTTCCACGGTTGTGCCGTGGCGTAGCCGTGCCTCCTTCGCCATCGCACTGGGAATTCGAATCGCAAGGCTATTGCCCCATTTTTGTACTTTGAGCGTCATGACTAAATGTAGAAACAATGTATATCCGTGCGCGTTCCGCAATTGCCTATTTCAAGCGCGGTCGATTGATCGGTGGTATATTTGTAGCGTGTTCGTACCACTTAACATCATAATATGAAATCCCTCCTGCTTCGCTCAGTTCTTTTATTTCTGCTATTTCTGCTTCCGCTCGCTGCGCGTGCCCAATCGGATGCCGCTCCGCAAGCGAATGCCTCCTCTGCTCGCGAGACCTTGCCGCCGCTCCAACTCTCGACGGGCCAGAATTACTTCGGCCTCGATCTCGGAGCGACTTATAGTATGTATTCGGGTGCATCCAATTTTCTTTGGCCCATGCGGCAGGACGTGGTGGTGCCCAGCGGAAGTGCCGGCGCTATCAATAGTTTCGCACAATTCGATAACCTCGGATCGGGGCTGGGATTCGTGTTCGGTGTCAAAGGCGGATTTGCAATTTCGAACGCTATAGATGTTGAAGCGAAGATCCGATATCTCACGAATTACACATCAAGCAGCGATGAAAATCATAAGATTCCGATCGGCCTTATAGGGACCGGAACAACCACGGAGGAGCCTGTCACGAATTCCTATAATTTGTTGCTATCGAATCTTGATTTTGACGCTCTTCTCCATGTTGGTCTGAGCAAGAGTTGGTATGCAGCGGGAGGCCTCAGTTTTTCGACGCTGCTTTCAAATCGCCTTTCCGTCGATCAGAAGAAGAATGGCGGCGATGCGTGGACATATTATGACATCGTGGGAGGTGGATTATCCGGTGATAGTGCGATCTCGACGAGTGGTTCACAGTCAACGACTTTCAGCACGTCTCGGCTCGGCTTGCTCGTGGGAGCAGGGTCCGTATTCTCGCTTGGCAGCGGATCCACCTTGCTTGACGCAGAGTTGCTCCTGAGCATCCCACTCACACGATGGTTGACGGATTCGGGTGAAAGTGCTTCAAACCGCTGGTCTCCCTATGTAGGAAGCAGCATCACCTTTCCAAAGCTCTGGTACGCCTCGCTCACGATCGGCATTCGCTTCCCATTCGGCGGCGGCGGCACCGGTACGGATGTTGAGTCCGAAAGCGAGACGCACGCGGCATCGGCTGAGGCACGCAGCGAAGTCGATCCCGACGGGAAGGTCCCACTGACCGGAACCGTCACCGATTCCAAAACAGGAAAACCACTTCCGGCCACGATGACCGTTGTGGATCTGACAAACAATAAGGTCGTTGCGACCGACGAGACCGATGGCGATGGCCGCTACAATATTCGTGTCAAAGCCCCGGGCAAGTACTCGGTCACTGCCGATGCAAACGGTCACCTGTTCGGCACGGCATACTTTGAGGTCGATCCGCAGGGCCGAATTCTTTCAACCCATCCCGACATCAAACTCGGCGAGACGACAAATGGCCGTACCCGTTTGCTCGTATTCTTCGATTTCAATGCATCGGATCTCAAGGGTTCGTCGTATCCCGAGCTCGATCGGTCCGTGAAGCTCATGAAGGCCGTGCCGACGATGCAAGTAGAGATCGCCGGTTATACGGACTCGATCGGCACAGCCGAGTACAATCGGCAGCTCTCCGAGTATCGCGCCAATGCAGTTCGCGATTACTTAATCCGCAATGGCATTGCCAAGAACCGCATCCAGGCGCATGGCTACGGTGAGGATTCACCAATCGCCGACAACGGGACCGAAGCGGGCCGCGCCGAGAACCGGCGCGTGGAGTTTGTCGTGCTGAGTAAGTAGACAACTCCAATCCGATTTCGAACATAGTCCGAGTAAGTCCTCACTTACTCGGACTATGTTCATTCCGATCGTATTTTCGTAGATGCTTAATTACATCTGGCTCTTCCTCATCGCCTCCGCGATCTGTGTCGCGGTGGGCCGCGACGTGAGCGAAGAGACCAGCGACCGCTTCCGAAACAATCAGCCGCTGGCGCTTCATGTCGATTCAATGAAGGCAGCCGGCCCGAATCATTGGGTGGGGTCGGTGCATATACCAAAATCGGCTATCGCAAGCTTTTATGGAGCCAGTGAGGCCCGGAGCGTAACAAGCGATACGATCACTTTTGCGGCGGATTACGTCAAATCGGGGTCAACATCAGACAATGGCACACTAACGCTCACCTTGCCCGCCAATGCGCCGCAAGTCATGGTCGATGCGGCAGCGGCGAATGGCGATCCGACGAAGCTTATTGGAAACGCAAAGTCCAAGGTCTTTGAGGCTCCGCCTCTTCTTCCACCGAATGTAAGTGTCGACTCCTTGAGAGCGATGTACGCCGCCTCCAAGGCTCAACCTGCGGACATTCAACCGGGTAATCATTATTATCAATTTACACCACCATCCGTTCACTTCCGCATTCTTGCAAAAGTTGCAAACGAGGGCATTCTCAAGATCGCAGACACGGCCGTTACTCTCGCCCTGGGACTCATCGGGGTGATGGCACTCTGGCTCGGCATCATGAAGATTGCCGAAGCTGCCGGGCTGGTGCTGCTACTCGCGAAACTCGTTCGGCCCATCATGACGCGTGTCTTCCCCGACGTGCCGCCGGATCATCCCGCCATGGGCGCGATGGTGATGAATATGACTGCGAATTTCCTCGGGCTTTCGAACGCGGCGACTCCGCTTGGCCTCAAAGCGATGGAGGAGCTGAACAAGCTCAATCCCGTGGCTGGCACGGCGACGAACGCGATGTGCATGTTCCTGACGATCAATACGACGGCGCTCACGCTTGTGCCGGCAACAGTCATTGCGATCCGGCTCACGCTCGGCAGCACGAACCCGACGGATATTATCATGCCGACGTTCCTTGCAACACTCGTGAGTTTGATTTTGGGTGTGTTCTTTACGAGGTTCATTCAGCGGTTCTTCCCAATTCGCGAGATGGAAGGGAGCCAAGTGATCTAATGGAGAGCACATTTGTCGTTATTACCAAAGTTCTTTCTACAGCCGCGATTCCGCTGATCATCTTCGCGATTGTGGTGGTCGCGGCGGTGCGAAAGGTCAAGGTCTATGAGGAATTTGTCGAGGGCGCGAAAGATGGCTTCACGACGGCGGTTCGTATTATCCCGTATCTCGTCGCGATGCTGGTCGCAATCGGCATGTTCCGCGCGAGTGGAGCGATGGACATTCTGACCACGGCGATCAGTCCGGTGACGGACGCGCTGCATTTCCCGAGCGAGCTTCTGCCGCTGGCG
>JADGPZ010000114.1 GCA_017882165.1 Candidatus Kapaibacterium sp. | reverse complement strand
GGCTCCAGCAAGTTAGGATCTCCACGGATGGGATCGCCTCCGGTGATTATTGGATCGTACTCACCAGCGATGCTGGCGAGCAAGAAGTGAAGAAGGCCGTGATTCTTCACTGATTTCCGGAGCCACACCGGAATAAATACTGTTCAACACGCCGAAGAAATAGAACGCAGGATGGCAATCTTTACAAACGAAGAACTTCAGGAGTTTTCCGAACTTCAAAAACGCTACGGCGCTCCAGCGGCGACCTTACTCCCGGTCCTCTGGCGCATTCAGGAAAAACGTGGCTGGATCGATAGCGACGCGATGGAAGAAGCGGCAGCCATTTGTGAGGTGCCGAAGAGCCACGTCGAGGGCGTCGTCCAGTTCTACACGATGTTCTTTGATAAGCCGATGGGCCGCGTCCACGTGCAGGTCTGCACGAACGTGAGCTGCATGTTGCGCGGCGGCGAAGCGTTGTACGAGCACGTCAAGCAGCACCTCGGCATCGAGAACCACGGCCGCACCGAGAACGGACTCTTCTCGCTGGAAGAATGCGAGTGCATGGGCGCCTGCGGCGGTGCGCCGATGATGGCACTGAACGAAAAGTTTTATGAGTGCCTGACGACCGACGAGGCCTCGAAGATCCTCATCGAGACGCAACGAACCGGGGAGACTCCGACACCGAAATTCGTCGCGCAACTTCCAGAGCTTTCAGACGCAGCAAACCGATAATCACGCGAAGCGCACCAATCATGGCGGACAGTCTGCACATTATCTTTCCCGACATTCCCGGTCTCCGCAACATCGAGACCTACATGCAGCACGGCGGCTACGGCGATACGCTTCGCAAAGTGTATTCCATGTCGCCCGTGACTGTGACCGATGAAGTGAAGAAATCGGGACTTCGTGGCCGTGGCGGCGCGGCGTTTCCGACGGGCCTCAAGTGGAGCTTCATGCCCAAAGGCACGGAGAAGAAGAAATATCTTCTCATCAACGGCGACGAGTCCGAGCCGGGCTCGTTCAAGGACCGTCAGATCTTCGAGTTCAATCCGCACCAGATGATCGAGGGAATCCTGATCGCGAGCTACGCGATGCAGATCGATCATGCGTACATCTACATTCGCGGCGAGTACGAGCACTGGATCAAGATGGTCCGGACGGCGCTGGCGGATGCCTACGCGCGCGGCGTCGTCGGTCCACGCATGAAGGAAAACTTCAAGCCGTCCGGCGATGGCGTCGAGTTCGCGGTGGATATTACTGTACACCGTGGCGCTGGCGCGTATATCGTGGGTGAGGAAACGGCGATGATGTCGTCGCTGGAAGGCGACCGCGGCAATCCGCGAGTCAAGCCGCCATTCCCCGCAGCCGTTGGCCTTTGGGGTTGCCCGACGACGATCAACAATATCGAGACGATGACGAATGTGCCGGCCATTATCAAGATGGGCGGCGAAGCGTATTCGAAGATTGGCGATCCGAAGCATCCCGGCACGCTACTCTTTGGCGTGAGCGGCCATGTAAACAAACCCGGCGTGTATGAGCTGCCGACAGGCACGCCGTTGCTCGACATTATCAACAAGCACGCTGGCGGGGTGCCAAGTGGTAAGAAGATCAAACTTGTGATTCCCGGTGGCTCATCCATGCCGCCGCTCCGTGGCGATCAGCTCGATGGCGTGAAGATGGATGCCGAAAACCTGAAGGCCGCCGGCTCCGCGATCGGCACCGGCGGCATCATGGTGATGGACGAGGACACGGACATCATCAAAGTGCTCACACGCATTGCCAAGTTTTACTGGCATGAGTCATGTGGCCAATGCACTCCGTGCCGCGAAGGCACCGGCTGGCTCCTCAAACTTTTGCAGCGGTTCGAACAGAGCAACGCGCGCGAAGAAGACATCGACCTTCTGCACGATGTTGCATTCAACATCGAAGGCCGCACGATCTGCGCGCTGGGCGAGGCTGCGGCCTGGCCGGTGCGATTCACCGTCGAGCGATTCCGCGAGGAGTTCGAGAAGCGCGTGAAGCCGGGACTCATAATTGGAAGCCCAAGCCGCGTTCATGCACTGCGCAACGGCGGACTGGAGCCGGTCCAAGTGCATGTGCCAGTGGTAGAAAGAGTATAGTTTACAGACAACCCTCAATGACTGCAACCTTCCGCATTCAACGCTACAATCCTGAAAAGGATCAGAAGCCGTACTTCAAAGATTACACCCTCGAAGGCCTCGATGGCACAGTCCGCGTGCTCGATGCGCTCCACGACATCAAGTGGAAGCTCGATGGCACGCTGACGTTCCGCCGTTCCTGCGCGCACGGCATGTGCGGCTCGGACGGAATGCGGATCAACGGCCGCAACGTGCTGGCGTGCGCGATCTTGCTCAAAGACCTGCCCACAAACAAGCCGATCGTGATCGAGCCGCTGCCGTATCTGCCGATCATCAAGGACCTTGCGGTCGATCAATCGGACTTTTTCAAGAAGTACGAGATGACGAAGCCGTGGCTCATCACGCAGTCCGCGCCGCCACAAATGGAGCGCCGCCAATCCTATGAGGATGCCGAGTTGCTGATGGAGCCGACGAAATGCATCATGTGCGCCTGCTGCACGACGAGCTGCCCCTCACTTTGGGCCAACGAGAATTATCTCGGACCGGCAGCGCTCCTCAAGGGATTCCGCTTTGCCTTCGACACTCGCGACGAAGCGCCCGAGCAGCACATGTCCGCGCTCGACTCGCCGGATGGTGTCTGGCGTTGTCACACGATCTTCAACTGCGTCGAAGCCTGCCCGAAGGAGATCAACATCACATGGCATATCTCGCAAGTCAAAAAGAAGCTGGTGCAAATGGAATTATGACGAACAGCAATTCGGCTAATCGGGGCGTCCCAAACCCTACCAGGAATCTGGTGGGGTGGTCTGCCTCGGTTTTTGGCTGTACGGCTGGCATTGTTTTCGGTAAATTCGCTTTGGGTCTCTCAGGCGATCAACTCATGCTCGCACTTGCCATTAGTCTAGCGGTTAGCGGCGCTAAATATGCCGAAGCGTATCACAATTCGATTGTCAATGGATCGCGACTGTTCAGCTTTGCGCTCGGTGCGTTTTTGACATCTCTATTTGCTGCGTCCATTGCGTGCTTGATCTTCAAGTATGTTCATTTATAGGATCAGAGGTTCATCTAAAGCCTAACTCCGCCCATCGCGAATCCACTCGCTTCACAATCTCTTCCGGCATGACGCAGGGATTGGGATAACCCGGTTTCCACGTCGCGTCGATGCCCATGATGCCTTCATTGACGGCGGTAGCACCAACCAGTGTTGAGCGTGTGAACTGAATGTCCCGCGCCGCATCGAAGCGGGTGAAGATACCCCAGATGACTTCCATATCGCTGGAGAGATTGACGTCCTCGCTGACCGCCGCAACCATCTTGATACCAAGGGGCAGCCTCTCAAGGTTGCTGTCTGCTATCAGCTTCTGGATCATCTCTCGGCCAGCAAGACCCTCGGACTTGTGAAGCGTTTCGAGCTTCACAACAAGCAAGACGTCTTCAAGAACCTTCCACTCGCGAATTCGCAAATCAACATTCTTCACATCCTCAGATGCCCGCCCGGTTCGAGAATAGAACGTGTTCTCCCCGCGAGGTGGATACTTCCCGCCGCTCGCTGTATCTGGCTGCTTCCGCGTCGCGTCGAGAATCATCTTGCTTCCCAGGTTCATTTGGAAGCTCGTAAAATCGAGCGTATCCATCGCCGTGTTGGGAATGAGCAAGAAATCGTAATGGGGGTCGAAGTTATCGCGAATCGCTCGAAGTAGAGCGCGGAAATCCCGGTTATTGACCTCTGGATTGACAACGACCGCGCATTTGGTCAGCGAGAGATGTCCTTCACGCATCAGGGCGAGTCCGGTTTTCATGGCCTCGCGGACATAGCGCGGTTCGGTGGCGACGCCGAGGAGATTATGGAAGCCCGCTTCATAAAACGCCCAGACGCTTCGTACTTCCGGATGATTCAGCCGAATCAGAGATCCGAGAATAAGCTGCGTCGTATCGCCGAGCCACTTATCTTCCATCGGCGGCTTGCCGACGATCGTTGCAGCGAAGACCGGCTTCGCTAAATGGGTGATCGCCCGGATGTGGAAGACTGGAAACTGTCCAGCGTGAGAATAATGTCCGAAGTGATCGCCGAATGGTCCTTCAAGTCGCCTCTCCTGCGGCGGCACGAAGCCTTCGAGAATAAACTCGGCGTTTGTCGGGACGTCAATTGAGATGGATTTGCCGCGTGTCATCGTGGTGGCGCGCCCACGCAGGAATCCGGCGAATAGCACTTCGTCCAACCCTTCCGGGAGCGGAGCAACAGCAGCCATGAGCATGGCAGGATCCGTTCCGATTGCAACGGCGACTTCGAGCGGACGGCCAAGCTTCTCGGATTCAAGATAATGGAATCCGCCGCCTTTCTGGATTTGCCAGTGCATGCCGGTGCTTGTCGCGCCAAAGACTTGCATCCGGTACATTCCAACATTTCGTTTGCCGGTGCGCGGATCGTAAGTGAATACTTCGGGCAATGTGATAAACTTTCCGACATCCTCCGGCCACGTTTGCAGGATCGGCAATTGGCCGAGATCGACAGGGTTGAAATACTGTCGCGGCTCTTCAGGATTTGTGTGCCGCACGCGCGTTGCAAACGCTCGCGAGAGCAGCGGCTGTGCTGCGCGCCATAGGTTGCGTGGCTTTGGCGGCATCAGTTGCTCGGCCACATGAAGAATATCTTGACCCAACTGTTCCGGATCGGTCCCGAGCGCGATGTGAACGCGGCGGGCACTCGCAAGGAAATTCATTGCAAGTGGAAACTTCGCGCCCTTCACGTTCTCAAAGAGAAGCGCCTTCCCGCCTTCGATGAGCGCCCGGCACGCGATCTGCGGAGCTTCCAAATAGGGATCGACTTCGGCAGTAATGCGGTGCAGTTCGCCCTCGCGCTCTAAGCGCGTAAGGAATTGGCCGAGCGTGTCGAAGCCTCGTTCTTTCCCGGCCATTTATTCCATCTCCTCCGAGCGCCAGGCTGGACCGGCATCGACGCCGACGTGATGCAGCACCTTGTTGACGAATCCCTGCACGTATTCTTCGACGGTCTTCGGCACGAAGTAAAGCGGGGGCGAGATCGGCATCACGATCACGCCCATCGCCGAGAGATCGGCAAGCTGCCGGAGCGTCACAGTCGAAAGGGGAGTCTCCCGAACGCAGAGAATCAGTTTCTGCCGTTCCTTGAGGCAGACCGCCGCCGTGCGCGTGATGAGCGTGTCGCCCAATCCGCTCGCAATCTTGCCGATTGTACTTGTCGAAGCCGGAAGGATCACGAACGCGTCCAACCGATTCGTACCGGAGGCAAGCGGGGCAGTTAGATCGGAATCTGCATAGACGCGCTTTGCATAGGGAGTCAACTCGGCAATTGGGTCGGCAAAGCCAAGTTCATCTTTAATGACAGCTTTGCCCCACTTGGAGACGATCAGAAATTTATCGTGCGGGCAGCGTTTCAGGAAGTCGAGGGCATAGATGCCACCGCTCGAACCGGTAATGCCGACCGCGATTCTCGTGCTCATGCGAGTGTGACTCCTACAATAACAAACAGAAGGACCACGAACCCGATCACTGCATTAATCTTAAAGAATGCGAGTTGCACGTTGTCTGACTTGCGCTGCTCGAGATAGAGCAATACCCCAGCAATGAGGAGAAGAACCCCAGCCGTAACGCTCCCACGGAAGGCCACAAGATACACTGCGGCGAGCAATAGAAAAGCGGCAAGATGAGCTGCGCTCGAAATTTGCAGAGCGCGCTTCGATCCGAATCGGGCGGGCAGCGAGTGAAGTCCTTCCTTCCGGTCGAAGGCTTCGTCGGAAGTCGAGTAAATAATGTCGAATCCAGCGGCCCATGTCCATGTAAAGAGGCTGAGAAAGATGGCTGGCAATGATCCATGCAGCGATGGTCGAACGGCGAAGTATCCACCGAGCGGACCGAGTGCCAGTGACGCTCCAAGCCCGACATGAGCGAGCGAAGTGAAGCGTTTCAAGTACGGATAGATCGCAAATACGGCAGCAGGAATCGGGGAGAGAAGGAGACACACCGAATTCAAACCTGCAGCGCAGCCGACATAAAGGATCGCCGCACCAATCAGAACCATGTATGCGTCGCGTAATTTCATCCGTCCCGAGGGAAGCTCCCGCATTCTGGTGCGAGGGTTGCGAGCGTCGATGTGTCGATCTACGATGCGGTTCACGGCGAACCCAATCGTTCTCGCACCGGTGGCCGCACCGAGGATCAGCAATACTTTTGCCCAGAGATCTGGGACTTCTACTCCCGAGACTGCATTTGCATGGAGACCAAACGCCATCCCGGCAAAAATCACCGGCAGCGAAAAAAGCGTGTGCTCGATCTTAACGAAGGAAAAGAATTTCTTCATCGGCTGGAGATGATGATCAGACGGCATCGGCAAGAAGCCGGAGCGCGCTCAGATATCCCTGCGCTCCACGGCCCATGATCAGCCGAACGTTCGGAAGTCCTTGGAACACGCTGTGATGCCGGAATTCCTCCCGGAGAAGCAAATCCGAGAGATGAACTTCGATCATCGGTTTTGTGACGGAAGCCACTGCATCGCGCAACGCGTATGAGTAGTGTGCGAAGGCACCTGGATTAAAAATCAGGCCCTCCATCCACTTCCGTTCGGCATGGATCGCGTCAATCAAAACGCCTTCGTGATTGGATTGCAAAAAGCGAAGTTCGACGTGGAAGGGCTCCGCCTCACGTCGCAGCATCTCCTCGATGTCCGCGAGTGTTTGCCGGCCATACACTTCCGGCTCGCGTTCGCCGAGCAAGTTCAGGTTCGGGCCGTTCAGGACGAGGATGTTCATACAAGTGTCAACATATAATCAATAGCTCTCCGTGCGTCTGCATCGGAAATCGTAGTAGCAAATGCTTCCCCAATTCCTCGAAGGAGGATTAGGTGGTGTTCTTCCTTCTTCGTCGTTCGCCGCTTCTTATCTCTCTTGAACGCTGACAGAACAGCGCTCTCAGTCGTCCGGACTCTTGCCTTGATCGGTATGTGACCGAGGATTAATTCGATCTCCCTCCATGTATCTTCGGATAGGTGATTTTGCTCCTTCGAGAGCCACGCAGCCGCTCGCATCCCAAGTAAGACAGTCTCGCCATGCAACAGTGTACCAAATCCTGTTGCCGATTCAAGTGCATGGCCAAAGGTGTGGCCGAAATTCAGAAGTTCTCGCGTGGCGTGGCCATTCTGGCCGCGCTCGAACTCATCGGCTTCTACGTAGCTCAGTTTTTGCTGGACCGACTCGAGAATAATCTCCTCATACGCCAGGTCGACCCCACGCACAAGTCGCCGGACCTTCTTCGCAAGCGTATCCCATATCGGGCGAGAACCGATGAGCGCATACTTGAAGACCTCAGCCAATCCAGCGTGAAGCTCACGCTTCGGAAGTGTCTTCAGGTAGGTTGGATCGATCAGGATTTGCTTCGGCGGATAGAATGTGCCGATGAGATTCTTGATGCCGAAAAGATCGACTGCCGTTTTGCCGCCGACTGCGGCGTCGGCCTGTCCGATCAGCGTGGTAGGGACGAATATGGTGGGGAGTCCACGATGATAGAGGTTTGCGGCGAGACCAGCAATGTCCGTTACAACTCCGCCACCAAGTGCGACGACGAGTGAATTGTGTCGCGTGGCATTGCAGTCGCTGAACGCCCGCAGTATGTCGAATAGGGTCTTCTCGTTCTTTCCGGCTTCTCCGGCTTCGATCGCGATTGTCTGTAATGTGCAAAGCCGACCGAGAGCTCGGGTGAGTGCGGTTTGAAGTGTCTTGCCGTGCAGCGCGGCAACATTGCTGTCTGTTACGATAATGATCTGCGCTACTCCGCTGGCACGAATCGCATGAGGCAGCTCGCGCACAGCGCAGCCGCTGCCGATAGCAATCGGATAATCCCCGAATACGCTTCGGGCCATCAGCGTCCGGAAGCGCGGATGGAGCGCGACACGAAGCGACATCTTGTCGAGTGCCGTCAGGAGTTCAGAGGCAAGCTCTCTTGGCGTGCGTTCATCCCCGCGAGGACTTCGCGAAACAAAGTGGAGTTGTGCTTCTTCATAGTATGGGCGGCGTGCATCTAACAACTCACGCAGTTTTATTCGGAGATCATCGGCGGACATGCCGCGAAACAGCGGACGGTCGCGATCCTGAAGAATATCGGCAAGGACATTCTTTGCGGCATCGCGCACCGTCACATCGATCCAGATTGGAATACCAGAGCCGCGCATGATCGAGCGGTTCAGGGGCTTTGTGACAACACCTCCGCCGGTTGCGACAACAAGCCTGTGTCCATTTGAAGATGCGGCGCGAAGGAGTGCCGTGGTCTCGAATTGCCGGAACGCAGTCTCCCCATCCTCGGAGAATATTCTCGCAATTGATTTGTCAGCCGCTTGCTCGATCTCGGCGTCCAGATCGACAAAGTCATATTGGTACTTCTTCAGAAGATGGGCCAGCTCTCTGCCAATGGCCGACTTGCCCGCTCCCGGCAGGCCGATGAGATAGAGATTGCGATTGCGCCAGGTCATGCTTGCGCACTCGCCCGTTCGAGCTTCATTCGGTTGCGACGCTCCTGGACGCGGACCAGCAACTCGTTGGCGGTGTCGCCGCCGAACGTATCGAGCAACGCGGAGGCGAGGGTCAATGCTACGACATTCTCAACAATAATCGCCAGTGCTGGCACAGCACAGACATCGCTGCGCTCAATGTGAGCTTTCGTCTCTTCACCGGTTGCAAGATTGACAGATTGCAATGGCTGCATCAACGTCGAGATCGGTTTCATCGCGGCTCGAACAACGATGTATTCGCCGTTCGACATACCGCCTTCGATCCCACCAGCATTGTTGCTGGTGCGGGCGAGCGAGCCATCATTTAGGGCAATAGCATCATGATTCGCGGAGCCGCGCGAGTGTGCGGCTTGAAGTCCCGCGCCAATTTCAACAGCCTTCACCGCCTGGATGCTCATGATCGCCTGAGCGAGCAGGCCATCGAGCTTGCGGTCCCAGTGGACGTGGCTCCCCACACCAACTGGCATACCACGGAAGCGGCATTCGACAACTCCGCCAAGTGTATCGCCTTTGGAACGCGCATCGTCAATCTCCGCAATAATCTGAGCTTCCGCAGCTTCATCGAAGACGCGCACAGTACTTGTAGCGAGTCTTGAATGAAGAGTGAACGGGTCATCCGGCGTTCGATCCTGAGTGTTACCGATGGATTTAACGTAGGCAATCGACTCGATTCCGAGAGCCCGGAGCAATACTTGTGCGATAGCGCCAATCGCAACGCGCATCGCCGTCTCGCGGGCGCTGGCGCGCTCCAGGACGTTTCGAAGATCGGCGGTGTGATCGTATTTAATTGCGCCAGCCAGATCGGCATGACCAGGACGCGGCACTGTCACTCGCGTGGGTTCGGTGGCAGTGGGTTCAATAGCCATCTGTTGCTGCCAGCGCACCCAATCTTTGTTCTCAATCGTGATCGCGATGGGTGCGCCGGTCGTCACACCATGTCGCACACCAGATGTGATACGCGCTGTGTCGGACTCGATTTGTTGCCTTCGTGATCGCCCATGCCCTCGTTGACGCTCCTTGAGTATGGGATCGATGTCACGCTCCGCAATGAGCGAGAGTCCGGCAGGCATCCCTTCGAGAATGCCGGTCAGGCGCTGGCCGTGCGATTCGCCGGCAGTCAGATAGCGGAGTCGTCCCATCGTGGGGTTACGAATTTCGAAAGGGTGGTAAAGAGTTCATGGTAGTGTTTCAGGCTCAGCGGGGAAGTGCTCCGTGACTTCTGCTTGATCCAGATATACTGCGAAAGCGCCGCTTGCTCGATAAGCATTCCCAGACCGGAGATCGTGGTTGCCCCGCCTTGTGCGGCGAGATCGAGAAAGCGAGTGCGAAGCGGGTTGTAGACAAGATCGACAGCAATATCGCCGGATCTCCATTCAAAGCCTTCCAGCAGTGATTCGCGCGAGCGCTGACCAACGGGCGTTGCTTGCACGATGAGCTGCGGCAGCGGTGTTGGGGTTAGCTCGGTTATCGCGCGCGGGTTGACAATGCCATAATGTCCGAATGCTAATCGAGCGTGTTCGACGGAACGCGCGCAGGCCGTGATTTGGCCCCATCCCATTTGGTACATCACTTCAACGACCGCGCGGGCCGCGCCTCCGGCGCCAAGAATAATGAGATGATACTTCGAAGGGGAGAGGCCCGGCAATTCCTTGTGAAGAGCTTCTTGAAATCCAAGTCCGTCGGTCGAGTAAACGCGCACTCCTCCGGGAACGAGCAGAATGGTGTTGGCAGAGTGAATCGTCTGCGCCACGGGCTCGACTTCGCCCGAGAGCCGGCTCGCGACATCTTTGAATGGGAATGTCACGTTGAAGCCATGCATCCCGTCGAGTACGCCGCGACGCAGGACTCTTAGCAAAGCGTCTTCGTCCGCGCACTCGATCTTTTGATATTCGATGCCGTCGAAGCTGCTCCGCGTTTGCTTCGGGCGCGCGTATTGAAACACGGCCTGATGGACCTCTGGCGAGATGCTATGACTGAGTGAACGGCCGATCAGTGCGGCCTTCA
>JADGPZ010000223.1 GCA_017882165.1 Candidatus Kapaibacterium sp. | reverse complement strand
GCGGCCTACCTTACAGATGCCCTCGAATCCAACGACTCCGCTATAGTGGCAATGGCAATTGGCGCTATAGCCAGAGCTAGGGGAATGCAAGCTGTCGCCGAGAAAGCTGGTCTCTCGCGGGAAAATCTTTATCGCGCTTTGGGCGGCGATGCGAAACCGGAGCTTGCCACAATTTTAAAAGTGCTCAACGCGCTGGATATTAGCCTGATCGCTCAGCCACAGACTCGCGCAGCCTAGCTTCATGGCAGTCTCGACATGCGCCAAATGCGCCGGACATGGTTTTGAACTCGCGCTGTTCACGCCGATCGGCGAGAGCAGGAAGCTCACGCTTGTGCAGTGCTCTCAATGCGGAACGCCGGTCGGTGTCGTGGATCCGGCGACGGGGCCGCAGATCGAGGCCCTGACGAACCAGATCGCCGGCATCGATCAGCGGCTGAACCGGATCGCGAAGGCGCTGACGGAGTAAGGACGAGGATGAAGAGATAGCGCCCCCCTCACACCCACCCCTGCTCCCGATACCTGATCGCCCGATTGAAATTCCCCGCCCTGCCCGGCTCCTGGTAACAGATCGCCATCAAACCGAGCGCGTCGGCGGCTTGGCTGGACCAATCATGCTCCGGGCCGAGGCCGACATTGCGGGTCTCGTCTTTCCGCTCATGATAGAAGCCGATGGCGTCGCGGCCGGGCTCGGTGGTGGTCTCGTTCCACCAGAGTTGCGGACCCAGCCGCCGCAGCGCCTCGATCCGCATCATCGCGGCGCCCTTGCCCTGGTTGTTCACCGGCGGCTCGACGTTAAAACCGGCTTCGCGAAGATGGTCTTCATAGCGCTTGCCGGTGATGTTGTTCTGGTTCACCCCGTCATGCGGCAAATAGAGGATCGCATTGGCATAGCCGCGTGAGCGCAGCCAGTTGACGTGGAACGCCAGCACCTGGCCCACCGATTCGTAATAATCCAGCACGCGAATTTCACTTCCGACCCATTGCACGATCCAGATCGTGAAGGCGTCGGCCGTCGCGCCGGAGCCGCCGATGTCGATGAAGGCGCGCAGCGGCAGCAGCGGATCGGCGGCGACCTTGCCGATGCGGCGCTGCGCCCTCGCCTCCGAGAGCATTTGCGCGAAGTAGGCACCCTCGAACGCGCGCACGTAGTCGCCCTCCCAAATGTGGTCATACCGGTCGGGATAGAGCGAGAGATCGAGCCGACGCTCGTCTTCCAGCACCGAAGGAAACCAGGGATTGTCGCGCCAGTTGGCGTTGACGACGATCGCGCCGGCCGGCTTCTTGCTCCGGAAGAAATCGTCGACCGCGTCGGACTTCCGCCGCGGGTTCCAACTCGCCCACAGCTCAGAGCCCGCGCTGCGGATGGTCGGGCGCAGCAGCGAGAGGCTCCGCGCGCTCAGGTTCTGCGCCTCGTCGACCCAGGCAATCCGAAACCCCTCCAGCGATTTTATCGAATCGGCGGTGTGGTCCTGCATGCCGCGGAAGATGATGATGCCGTCGCCGGGCGTCTCGATCTTGTCGCTGTAGACCTTGAACCGGTGACCAAGGCCCAGCGCGGCGATCTTGCTTTCGATCAGCCGCTTGGAGGACTGCGCCAGCGTCCGCTGCGCTTCGCGGATGCAGACCGCGAGCGTGCCGCGCTCGGCCTCGCAGGTCTCCACCAGAAGCTCGCCGAAGAAATGCGATTTTCCCGAGCCTCGCCCGCCGTGCGCCGCCTTGTATCGGCCGGGCTCGAGCAGCGGCTCGAACACCTTAGCTGTCGGGATTTTCAGGGTGGACAATGACACGCTCGATTCGATGGACCAGCTCAAGGGCGCCCTCGTCGCCGTTCTCGGAGACGTTGAAGTTTTCGAAATTAGCGCCGGCCGCTAAGGAATAGCCCGAGCAATCCGCCGGGCGGCGGCGTAGGCTGACCCGGTTTCTCGGGTTCGATGCCCGCCAGAGTGGCGATCCTTCCCGCGAGGCCGCCCCCGGTATCTGGATTACTCGCGGAAGCGAACGGGACTAGGGCACCCAACGCGGGTCCTTGCGGTTCCTGGGTGGCGCCTGCCAGCCGCGTAACCAGTTGTCAGAGGAATCGGAATTATCCGGCAAACCCCAGATGGGCGTCGGAAGATGCTCGTCCGGCATTGGCTCGCTAGCAAATATCCCCAGCGGTCTACTGGCACCCTGTGGCGCTGGTGCAGGCTGCTTCGCATTCATAGGAGCGATGCTTCCAGCACTGGAGCTGACAACGCGACGCGTTAGCCGTCGATAAAGGTCGGGGGTCCCCCCGCTGGCGGCCACATCATCCGACGACCGGATAGAAGCCTTTAGCTCCTTTGGCCATTGACGAGGCGAAAGGGGGTTCGGTGCCGAAAATTGACCGTCGGATTCCGGATCAACATCTCGGATGTTGTGATCTTCAGTGGTTGGCGCGAGGTCATCTCGTAGCATGATCCTGCTATCTCGTTTGTCCTTCGAGTCATTCCACATCGTCTCGACATCATTGCTCACTCCCGCCGTGAAGGCGCCTTCGAATGCTTTCAAATGGCGAAGTGCGTCGCCCATCACATTTGCGGGATCGTTCACCGCATCTTTCAAGCTTTCTACTGCACCGATAAAGTCGTTCAGCTCGGACTTTAGGTCCTTCGAGCTCTTTTTCATGCTATCGGCGTAATATGACGCGGTCCCATTCAAAATGTTGTTGAGCTGTTTGCCGATCGCACCATAGACGCGCGCACGATCCGCCTCGGTAATTGTTGGACTGTTCAACGGCGGCAGAGGCGCGCGCTGAACGAGACCACTTCCATTGGCCATATCTGATAATCTCCTCGGCCTGTTTCAGATAGCTGGCAATAAATCTCGCCTATCGCAGACTCGAAAATTCCAGATACAACACGCCGAACCGCTTGTTCCGAACAAACTCGTTCCCTCTTCGCGGCCGGCCTTGATAAAGCGGTACTCGCAGCAAGCCTGGCTTGATTTCCAGATTGATATCGCGATCCGCATCGGCGGAATAGCAGCAACCAGCGGGCCCATGTACATGCAGCTCAACCCACTGGTGATCTGGGTAGATAAAGCCAAGGGAAATGTGCAGCCCCCAGCCGGTAGGCTCTATTTCGCATACCCTAGTGTACTCGCAGTTTTCAATCTTTCCCGCGTTGTTCTTCCCGTTCGCGTCGATCGCATAGGTGACTGAATAATCACCCGCGGATGCGCTGACGTCCGATAGAAGAAAGGCAAAGCACGCGGCGCAGACCGAAAGAACTAACCACACCAGAGGCTCCTATCGATTGCGCGCTGTGTTGTGGTCAAAGCATCGGAGCTGGCTTGAAAACAAGAATACGAAGATGACCAATAGAACAAAACAGGAACTACGTCAATTCGTTGAGCCGCGATATTCCTAACCCCGTCGACGCGCTCGCATGCGCGCCGAGAAAGGCTCAATGCAGAGACCAACGCAGAAGCTCCCCGAAGAAATGCGATTTTCCCGAGCCTCGCCCGCCGTGCGCCGCCTTGTATCGGCCGGGCTCGAGCAGCCGCTCGAACACCTTAGCTGTCGGGATTTTCAGGGTGGACAATGACACGCTCGATTCGATGGATCAGTTCGAGGGCACCTTCGTCGCCATTCTCGATCGCCTGCGCGGCCTTGCCCCAGCCGCGGTCGAGGATGGCGTTGGCGGCGGCA
>JADGPZ010000113.1 GCA_017882165.1 Candidatus Kapaibacterium sp. | reverse complement strand
TCGGTGGGCGCAGCCCCTGGTGAGTTCGCCGTGCCGGCCCGCGTCGAAATTCGGCGATGTTCGGACGGTCAGCTTGTCTTCCGTGCGGACTCGATCATTCCGGAGCTCAATGCAGACAACGCGCAGGTTCCGTTCTTCTTCCCCTCGGTGCAAGGCGGCTGGGACATCTCGAAGATCCCGCCGGGTTGCTATAACGTGTGCGCGATCGCAAAACTAACGAACGATGGCGACCGGTCGAACGACACGGCCTGTGGCTCGTTCTCGATTATCGACCGTTTGAAGGGTGACATTTATGTTGGCGTGGGCCAGCGGTTCCAAACGCTGCATGCAGCAGTGGACTCGCTCATCTATCGCGGTGTGGGCGGCCCCATCCGGTTGCTCTTAGCCGATAACAACTACACGGAGAACGGCACGTACCGGGTCAGCAATTTCAACGGTGCCTTGGACTTCACCCAGATCCGCGGTCTTGCCGATACAGCGCGACTGACGATTCTTCCGAAAGCGGGCGTGCAACCGCACATCCTCTTTACGGGCAATCGTCCGTTCTGCTTCTACTTCGGCGATCAACGCACATCGGCAACCACATCGGCGCCATTCGGAGGCTACGTCACGATCGAGGGCTATAACCCACAGGGCGTGCCAGCACCGGATCAGCTCGTGGCCGAGCCGAACAAGCGTACGATGACGATCATCGATTCATCGGTGGCCGCCGGCGGCGTGTTCTCGATCGAAGCGGGTTCGAGCAACATCACGCTCAAGGACCTCCGCCTCATCGGCAACGGCATGGTGCGGGTCGATTCGATCCGGGTTCCGAGTTCGAACCCGGCGAAATCGCTGTGCTACGGCGTCTCGCACGATTCGGACGCAGTCGTTCGCATCTACAACGAGCACAACTTCAATCTGTATGCCGGCGGCGTGAAAGACACCGTACCGATCAATCACATTCGCATCGAGAACTGCGAGATCGCCGGAGCCAAGTATGGCATCTACGATCACGGGTTCCGCGATGGATTCCGTCTTCCGTCGGGTCCGTATAAAGTGTGGCGCAATCAGTTCAACACGTTCACGCGTAATACGATTGGTACCTCGGCCAACCCGATCGGGTATGCCGGTATCCAGATCAGCAACGAACGCGACCTGACGATCTCGCACAACGAGATCTCGAACGTAAACGCGCTGGTGCAGCCAGTGGCCGGTTACGTCAATCCATACACGGCCTCGCTTCCGGTCACGTATCGGAATATTGCTGGCGGCATTGGGACCCCGGATCCGAGACTGTACCTTCCGGCGGTCACGGGCTTCTGGCCAGGCGACACGGGTAATGTCGAGCGGATCTGGATCGATGGCAATCGCATCCATAACATTACGGGCGCGACCGTGCTCGGCGTGGTGATCAACCAGTCGACCGTCTTCCCGTACACGAACTACACGCCAGTCGGCAGCTTCAGTTCGACGTGGGACACGCTTCCATCGGTGACGGCAAACCGTGTAACGAACAACATGATCTTCGACCTTCGCGGGTCGGCGGCTGTTCTTCCGGTGCTGTTCCAGACGATCGGAACCGGTACGCTCGGGATTTACTCGACGGACAAGGATTCGATCTTCAGCAACTCGATCTCGACGAGCAACGCGCTGTACAACATCGAGATTCTGAGCAACAAGCATGCGTTCCTCTGGGATAATATCATCCAGAACACAGACTTGAGCGGTGCGGCCTACACGAACTACCTGTTGCAGGTCCCGCGTCCGTATGCCAAGGCGATCTCGTCGGACTACAATCTGTTCGACCTCCGCGGAAACTACAATTTCGCGACGGTCAGCGAGTATGTGGTCTTCGGCCAGAACGTCTCGCAGACGCAGAGCCGGACCTTCCGCCGAATGAACGACTGGCGGACGTATTTGCAGCAGGACATGCACTCGCTGACGAGCGATCCGATGTTCGCGAGCGACTCGCTGAACCTTCCGATCCCGCAGACGGGCATCCTGTCACCGGCCGCGTCCAATGGCATGTGGCTTGGAACGGCGACGCAGTCACGCGATTTCTTCGGCAATCTCCGGATGCAGGGGACCAACGTGCCGAACATCGGCGCGTCGGATCAGGCGGGCTTCCAGTACAACAACGATCTGGCGGTGCTGTCGATCAACCAGCCGACGGGGTATTCTCCGAACTCGGACACGACGAACATCACGCTGGAGAACCCAGTCTGGATCAATGCGACGGTCAAGAACCTGTCGAGCCAGGCTGTCTTTAACCAGGCCGTGACGGCCTCCGTGGACGTGGCCATCTCGGGTGGCGCGTGGACGAACATCTACCGGACGAACAGTCCGACGATGAGTTGGGATATCAACCAGGCGATCAATGTCGTCTGGCGTGGACCGACGATCACACCGGTACAGGCGCGCACGGGCGTGTTCCGCGTAACGGTGAACGTTCCGAGCGACCAGAACAACGGGAACAACACGATGACAAAGTACTTCCGCATTCAGCTGAAGAACAATGCGGTGCTGCTCTCCTATAACTGGAACTACAACACGGACCCGGCGCACGCGTCGGCCGGTGCCAGGAACATGGACTCGCTGTCACGCGCCATGGGCCGTCTGGGAATCCCCTATGACACGCTCAACCGCTTTACATCGGGCGCCAATGACATCGACTACACACCGTACTGGACGCTGATCTGGGCGGGTGGCGATCCGGCCGCCGCACCGGTTTCGAACGGAACGGTCGGAGCGGGAACCTCGAACCTCTCCTTCAAGGAGACTCAGGAACTCGAGCGCTACTTGCAGCAGGGTCAGACCTATGCCAAGAAGTCGCTGATCATGGCGGGACAGAAGATCGCGTACTATCTCGATTACACTGCCCTGTCGCTGACGGGCGGGACCAATCTGGTCATCGATACCGAGTTCGCGCACCAGTACATGCATCTCCGTTTCCTCAACGGTCAGAACAACGTTCCGGCCGAGGGCACCGGCATTTCGCCGAACGGCGGAGTCTACAACGGATGGATTCAGGGACAGCAGGCGGCCTATTGGAACGCCAAGGACAGCATCAACTCCACACCCGATCCAAATGTGGTGAAACCAGCGATGGTCACACCGCTCGTCGGACCCGTGGTCAACAGCTTCGCCTATGCGTACCTGACGCATCCGAGCACTCCGGCCGATAGCGGCGCGGGAGTAACCTACTACGACACGACGATCAACACCGTGTTCTTCGGGTTCGACTGGTCGAATCCGTGGCAGACCCTCGAAGCAGGTGGTCTGACCGCGGGCACGACACGCGTGCTCAAGGGCGCTCTCCAGTTCGTCGCCAGCAAGTCGGGCACGATCCTGCCGATCGAGTTCTCCGGTCTTGCCGCCGAGCACATGACCCCCACAACGGGGAATGTCAAGTGGACCGCAGCCGAGCAGTCCGATGTCGCACGCTTCGACGTCGAGTCGAACGAGGCCGGCGTCTGGACATCCATCGGCACTCAGCCGAAGATCGGAGATGCCGCGCAGAAGTACAGCCAACTCGTCACCGTCGATCCGGCAAAGACCTACACGTTCCGTGTAGCCGCCGTCAATCGCGATGGACAGAAGCTCTACTCGGGCACGGTCGAACTCGGACCGGTCGCTCCGGAAGGCGTCGAACTCAGTCCGGCGTATCCGAACCCGACCAGCGGCGATGTCGATGTGCAGTTCACGCTGCCAGTCGCTTCGCAAGTCACGATCCGCATCCTCGACGTGACGGGCAAGGTCGTCAAGACCGCGATCTCCGATCTGGCGTACAATGCCGGCACGCAGATCGTCAAGATGAACCTCAGCGAACTCGCCAGCGGTTCTTATGTCTATGAGCTCGTCACGACCGATGCCAATGGACAGACCGTCACGAAGACCAATAAACTCACGCTCTCGAAGTAATACACCTCGAATACACTTCAAAGAGAAGTTCTTGCACAGCCCGGCTCAAATGAGCCGGGCTGTGCCATTTTAAATAGGTCGCTTACCTCCTGCCACAATCTTGTGAAAGCTACCTAATGAAACTTGCCCGGCAAAACGCCGTGTTGTGCCTCACACTACTATGAGCACCCGAGCACACGAGCCAATTTGGCACCAGCGTCCCGCCAGTTTAGCGACAATTGACGTCGCACTGTCTGAGCGTCAGCGCGAAATCCTGCGGCTTATCGTGCGGCATTATGTCCTAACGGCAAACCCAGTTGGCTCGCGCTATCTGGCCCGCGTTAGCTCGCTGGGGCTGAGCGATGCGACGACTCGGAATGTTATGGCCGATCTCGAGTACCTGGGCTATATTGACCACCCGCATACCAGCGCCGGACGGATGCCAACAGACAAAGGCTACCGGCTCTACGTCGATGACCTGATGGGCCGTGAGCGTATCAGTGATGCCGAGCGCAAGGCCGTCACGCGGTCGCTCGCCACTGCGGTAACACCAGAGGACGTGCTCGATGAGTCGTCCCACATTCTGGCGCGGCTTTCCAGCCAGCTCTCGATGGTGCTGCTCCCGGCGCTCGACGATGGCATCCTCGATCGCGTGGAAATTGCGCCACTCAGCCCGAACCGCATCCTGATTATCCTCGCCGCTTCGAGTGGGCGCGTGCGGACAGTTACGCTCGAATCCGAAAGCAACCTGAGCCCGGCAAAACTGGATGAACTGCGAATGCTGCTCAATGAACGTCTTGCCGGACATACCTTCCGCGAAGTAAAAGCAACATTCCGGGATCGCGTCGCCGATCTTTCTGAGCGCGACCGCACGATCCTGCGGCTCTTTATCGATCAGCCCGAGAAGTTGTTCGATGAGCCGGGCGCCGAGCGTGTGAAAATCGCGGGAGCCAAGAATCTCTTCGCGCAACCGGAGTTTCAAAAGCCGAGCATCGTATCCGGCGAAGGATTTCAGAGCATTATCGAACTGATCGATAACGAAGAGGTCGTGGTCCATATCCTCGAACGCTCGGGTGTCGCGGAGTCGCTCACACATCTGGACGAACCGGCCAGCATTACCATTCGGATTGGCCGTGAATTGGAAGAGCAGCATCTCGCGAATTACAGCCTCATCTGCACGAAATATCAGATCGGAAATCAAAAAGGGATCATCGGACTCATCGGTCCAAAACGCATGGAGTACGAGCGCATCGCGCCGCTTGTGGAATACGTCGCACGCGCGATGTCCAATGTGCTCTCACCAAAGTAACGTATGAAATTTCGAAATCAGAATAACGAAGATTTAGAGGATGGCACCGATGCCGGTGACGATTCGCAAGGCGTTGCCAGCGACGAGAAACTTGCCTCGGTAGAGATAGCCCTCGAAGAGACGCGCGACCAGCTCCTGCGCCGCACGGCCGAACTCGAGAACATGCGCCGCCGGCATCAGGCCGAACGCGAGCAACTTATTTTCGAAGCCAACAAGCGACTGATCATCGATCTGCTCGAAGTGGTGGACAATCTCGAACGAACACTCGAACACGCCGCCGAAGAGAAAGACCCGATCGCACAGGGCATCGAACTCGTCTATAAGAACTTTCTCAAGACACTCGAGCGCTATGGCGCACGCCCGATGCAGACAGTGGGAGAGCCATTCGACCCGATGCGGCACGATGCACTTATGGAAGAGCCGCGAACGGATGCCGAACCTGGTACGATAACGCGCGAGATTCAGCGCGGGTATTTGCTCCGGGATGGAGTGCTGCGGCACGCAAAGGTATTTGTCGCCAAAGAGCCAGAAGCATCAGAGATTAAGGGATAAGCATGAAGCGCGATTATTACGAAATTTTAGGAGTCGAACGTTCGGTCACTCTCGATGAGGTAAAGAAATCGTATCGCGCGCTCGCGATGCAATATCACCCGGATCGCAATCCGGACAATCCGGAAGCAGAGGAGAAATTCAAGGAGGCGACCGAAGCCTACGAAGTTTTGAGCGACGCAGATAAGCGCGCGCGATACGACCGCTTTGGCCACGAGGGCGTGCGGCAGAACGACTTCGGACATTATCAAAATGCCAACGACATCTTCTCTCACTTCGCCGATATTTTCGGTGGCATGGCTGGCGGCGGCGGTGGCATCTTCGATCAGTTTTTTGGTGGCGGCCAGCGCAATCCAAACGCACCCGAACGCGGCGCCGACATTCAGATTCCGCTCTCGCTGACGCTCGAAGAGATCGCTGCTGGCGTCGAGAAGAAGCTGAAGGTTCGGCATCTCAAGACGTGCTCTACTTGCTCCGGCAAAGGCGCAAAGAACGGCTCTGCGGTCGAAACGTGCGCGACATGTCATGGCTCGGGACAGATTCGTCAGGTCCGCTCGATGGGATTCGGACAATTCGTCAATGTGTCGGTTTGCACGACGTGCCAGGGAACGGGCCAGTCCATCCGCGAACGCTGCGATGTATGCCAGGGCGAAGGCCGCGTGCAGCAAGAGTCAACGCTGAAGGTCAACATTCCGGCCGGCGTCAGCGAGGGCAACTACCTGACCCTGAACGCTCAGGGCCACGCCGGACGCCGTGGCGGGCCTTCGGGTAGTGCATTAGTCGTGATCCACGAAGAAGAGCACGAGGTCTTCCTGCGCGATGGCGACGATGTTATTCTCGATCTCGAAATCACCTTCCCCCAGGCCACGCTCGGCGCGGAAATCGAAGTCCCGACACTTGCCGGGCACTCGCTGCTCAAGATTCAATCCGGCACTCAGTCCGGTACGTTACTTCGAATGCGCGATAAGGGTATCCCCCACCTCAACCGGGGCGGCAAAGGCGATGAGCTGGTCCGCATCCAGATCGTCACGCCGAACAAGCTGACCAAAGAAGAGCGCAAGCTCCTGGAGCAGCTCGCCAAGCTGGAGCACTTCAAGGTCAAGCCAGTCGAACCGATAGCCAACGATCAGGACTTGACTTCAAGTGAGCCGGAACTGTCTGAAGCGCAGCCCAGCGTCTTCGGGAATGTGAAGAAGATCTTTACGTAAAGAATCGCGTCCTTCGCAGGATCGTTTTGGAGCGCAAGCCAACGCTTCACCGCACCGATGTAGTTACCGATGTGGATCACCTCCGATGGCTGGATACCGCTAAAGACTCTGCGTTTCATAGCGCGGAATAGCACTCGGGAAGCGAAGAAAGTTCAAACGGCCGGACGATCCACCAGCTTCGGGAGGTCAAAAATGCGTCCCCCTGAGAATCCTTCCAGCGCGTCCTTGTTCATCTATTCATGATCACATCACTATCTATAAAATACCAGAGAGCATTCCTGATCGTTTTCCTTCCCTTGGCCGGGATAACCTCGTGTACACCACCTACGACTCCGATCAATATCCCGACACCTAATCCTACCATTACACTCGTACTGCCGGACACGGCCTTTTGGGGAGACTCCGTATTGATGGTCGCTCACACTTCTATTCCGTTGAAGCCAACGTGGTGCTATTCGTGGACTTTCGGCGATAGCAGCACTCTCCTGACGACTCAAGATTCTATAATCCATTACTATCAATCGACTGGCAACTTTGGCGTCAAGGTCGTCTTGAACGACACTCTAAGCAAGACCACTCTAGTAAGTCGGACGGCAACGATCCAAGTCATACCACGCCACTTCGATCTGGCATTGCTTCAATCAATGCCCTTTGTCACCCTCACCTGGCAGGCTACATGGCCACAGAAACCAATTACTTGCATGGAGTCAAGGTGTGGATCGAGCGGTACGGCTCAGCCGGGTTCATTATCCTGGAAGGGAAATGATTTTTCCGATACTGCAAGCTTTTCATACAACAACCCTTACACAGGTAGGTTTGACTCTGGAAGTAGCACATATTCACAAGGTGGCACCTTTGATTCTAATTTTACACAACTAACAAGCTATTCCGAAAATTCTGGAATTTCTACGAGCTCCGGTACTACGAACGGCGGATCATTCTGCTACGATCAACATTCCTCGATTTTCAACATTTCTGGTGTCCGATTCAAGAGGGAATCACCCATGGAAGTCGTCTTCGAGTCGCGAGGTCCATTGATTCAGCATGCTTCAAACCATGAGTGGTTTTCCAGTCGAGCTAGGTTTGTTGGGTCTTGCAGCGACGGAGGGAGTCCTGTTTGGACAGACTCATCATATGTCACTATCCGGTTTCACAAGTAGTCAGATATTTAGACAAGAGTGCTAATTCGTGATGCCTTCACTCATGGCGGCATTGGTTGAATCTTACCCGCATTAAAATCGTAGTGTCTGCCCATGTGTGGCATCGGCGGCGTCTTTGATTATGGCTATCAGGCCCGGCCTCAGGTCACGCCTGAATTGCTCACGCGCATGTCGGATGCCATCGTGCATCGCGGACCCGATGATGCCGGATTCTACATCGCCCCGACCGGCCTCTGCGGCCTGACCTTTCGCCGCCTCGCCATTGTCGATCTCTCCCCCGCCGGTCATCAGCCAATGAGCACGCCCGACGGGCGCTACACGCTGGTCTTCAACGGCGAGATTTACAATCATCTTTCGATTCGCGCCGAGCTTGAGGCGAAGGGATACAAGTATAAGTCGAGGAGCGACACCGAGACGATCCTCTATGCCTATCAGGAATGGGGCGAAGCGTGCCTTGAGAAATTCCACGGCATGTTCGCCATAGCCATTTGGGATGAGAACGAGCAAGAGTTATTTCTCGCGCGCGACCGCATCGGCATCAAACCGATTTATTACGCAACGCCAAGCGGACGCTTCATTTTTGCGAGCGAGATCAAGGCTATGCTCCAGCATCCATCGCTGCGAGCGCGACTGAACGAGCAGGCGCTGCCGCACTACCTCTCGCTCATGATGCCGCCCGCGCCGGACACGATGTTCAAGGGCATCCATAAATTGGAAGCCGGACACTGTATTCGAATCACTGCTGATGGTGAGATCACCAAGCGGCAGTGGTGGTCGCTGCTGAACGCTGGCTCGCCACTTGATGATATTTCGGAAGCCGAAGCCATCGAGGAAATCCGGCGGCTCCTGCGACAGTCCATCAAGGATCGCATGATGTCCGACGTACCGTTCGGCGTCTTCCTTTCGGGCGGCATTGATTCGAGCCTGAACGTCGCGCTCATGGCCGAACTCATGGACCGGCCCGTGCAGACCTTCTCGGTCGGATTTAAGCAACTTGAGAAATACAACGAGATGAAGTACGCCCGCGCAATCGCGGAGCGCTACGGGACCGACCACCATGAAGTCCTGATTGACGCGCGCGATGCGGAAGGCATCGTCTCATCGCTCGCGTATCACGAGGACGAGCCGAACGGCGACCCGGTCTGCATTCCGCTTTATTTCGTCAGCAAGCTCGCGCGCGAATCCGGAACGATCGTCGTGCAGGTGGGCGAAGGCTCCGACGAAGAATTCGCCGGTTATCCGTGGCTCGTGCGCGACATCAATTTATACGATCGTTATTGGGGACCGCTCAGCAAAATCACGCCGAAGATTTTGCGTCAGGCCGGTGCGATGGCCGCAAGTCCGTTCGTGAAGAATCCACTCGCCCGCGAGTACATGCGCCGCTTCGCCCAAGGCGAAGAACTCTTCTGGGGTGGCGCGATGGCCTTCACCGAAGAGCACAAGCGGCATTTGCTTTTGAATTACAGCGCGAGCATGTCCTCGCATCCGTTTGCGAAGAAGTGGCACCGCGAGGTGCTCGCCAAATATCCCGGCACCGAATACACGCGCCGGATGATGTATCTCGAATTCCAGCAGCGATTGCCGGAGTTGCTCCTCATGCGCGTCGATAAAGTCTCGATGGCGACCAGCATCGAGGCGCGCGTGCCGTTCCTCGATCACCGGGTGGTCGAGTTCGGATTCCGCCTGCCGCGCCGCATCAAGCTCGGTCCGAATGACGTGCCGAAGTATATTCTGAAGAAAGCCGCCGAAGGCATCCTGCCGAACGAGCATATCTACCGCCCGAAGATGGGCTTCGCCGCGCCGGTCAGCGAGTGGCTTCGGAATGAGCTTCGCACGCTCACGCAGGACCGTCTTTTCACAAGCGAGCTGCTGAAGTCGCACATGAACATGGAGTATGTCCGCCAGCTTTTCACCGAGCACTCAACCGGCGCGCGCAACAACGGGCAAATCCTCTGGTCGCTGCTGAATCTGGTGTTGTGGGAAGAGCAGTATCTCGCTTGAGTCTGTCATTCCCGCAAAAGGCCTGCCCTCGACCTGATCGGGGGCGGGAATCCAGGCCTGACGTTGCAGAGGAGTTCGGGGACTAGATTCCCGCTTTCGCGGGAATGACAAAAGGCAAGAATCCTTCTGATGGCAAGGACGTTGCCCATTCGTCTCTTCACATCAAATTCATGAGACGTCTTTTACTCGTTCTGAGCCTCCTCGTTCTCCCGTGCCTCTCACAGGCACAGTGGGAGCAATTGCCGGGACCGTATGGGGTTGCAGCCAAAGATGTTGCATTACGTGGTGACACCCTCTTCGTGATTGGCGCGAACGAGGTATTCAGAAGCAGTGATCATGGCTCAACGTGGATTGTTCCAACCGACTCGTGGGACCTAAAGGACAGCATTAAGACCTACACTTCCAAGTTCTACAGGTTTGGAGACAAGGTGTATATCGGGGGACGATCCCTTTGGTTGTGGACTGGCAGTCGATGGGCCACGATATGCGACGCACTGGTCTTTTTCATCCGGCACAATGGCGGCTCGGTCTGGGTTAACGACTTAGGC
>JADGPZ010000033.1 GCA_017882165.1 Candidatus Kapaibacterium sp. | reverse complement strand
GCAAGGATTTGGAATTCGATGTGGCGAGGGCGTGAGATGTACTTCTCGATGTATACACGATCGTCACCGAAAGCCGTTCGCGCCTCACCGCGTGCGCGATCGAGACTCGCGAGTAAATCCTCCTCTCGTTCGACGAGACGCATCCCCTTGCCGCCACCCCCGGCAGCGGCCTTTAGCAATACCGGGTATCCGATCGCAAGCGCCGCCTGGATGACACCTTCGCCACTTTCGATTTCACCAGCCGTGCCAGTCGGCGAGGGAATCCCAAGCTTCCGAGCCAATGCGCGCGCCTTCGTCTTATCGCCAAGCAGATCGATTGCTTCGGGACTCGGGCCGATGAACTTCATTCCTGCCTTCTCCACCATCTCGCTGAAAGCGGCATTCTCGCTCAGGAAGCCATAGCCGGGATGTATCGCATCTGCTTTCGCTTTGCGAGCAGCATCGAGCACCTGCTCCATGTCCAGGTAGGACTCGCGAGGCGTGTTGCCGCGAAGCGGGAAGGCCATATCCGCTTCGCGCACGAACAGCGCCGCCGAATCGTGCGGCGAAAAGGCAACGCTCGCTTTGTACCCGCACTCACGCGCCGAGCGAATGACTCGCCGCGCGATCTCGCTCCGGTTCGCTACAAAAATGTTCTTGAATGCCATGACCTATTTTAATTCCACAATCGTCACTCCCGCTCCGCCTTCCTGCGGCTCGCCATAACGATAGCTCGCGACTAACTGATGGCCTTTCAGATGCTGAAATATGCGTTTGGCCAGTGCGCCGGTCCCGATACCGTGAATAATCTCGACACGCGGCAGGCCGTGTGCGGCGGCACCGGCAAGGAAGTCCTCGACTTTCATCACCGCATCGTCGCCGTATTGTCCGCGCAAATCAATGCGTGGCTCCGCAGCCTGCGCGAGGTACTTCGTCGCCTGCGAGACCTCACGCGAGTTGGCACGTTGCTTCTCTTTCGCCACACCGCTACTCACGACTTCAAGCTGATCCTTCTTCGCCCGCATCCGGAGCGAGCCGATCTCGATTTCGACATCATGGCCTTTGATCGAAAGCACACGGCCAATCTGTCCAGGATTTGAGCGAAGTCGCACGTTCGCACCAACTTCGAGCAAGGCTGCCGTTGTTTCCGCGCGCTTAGGCACGGGCCGAGCAGCCTCGGTCGCCTTGAGCAATTCTTTGCGCTCCTGCTCCTGACGCATTCGGAGTGCTCGTAATTCTTCGGCACCACTTGGCTTTGGGGTCGCGCTTGCCTCGATGCGCGCCGCTTCTTTGGCTTCACGGACGGCCTTTTCGATGAAGGTGTTTGCTTGGCGAAGAATCTGCTCGGCCTCGTCGGTTGCCCGGCCCTTGGCGGTTGCGCGAATGTCTTCGATCTCATCGCGCTTGCGTTCGTATTCGACGCGAGCAATCCGCGCCTTACCCAGCTCGCGTTCAGCATCAGACTTGCGTTCGCGGGCATCGCGCTGCAGTTCGTCCAGCGAGTTGACTAACTCTTCCAAACGTGCGCCTTCATCGCCGCGCAAATCGCGGGCACGCTCGATGAGACCGTGCTTCAGCCCAAACCGCTCGGCAATCTCGAAAGCGTGCGAACTTCCGGGCACGCCGGCCCGAAAGCGGAATGTCGGCATGAGCGTCTCGCGGCTGAACTCCATCGAGCCATTGACCGCGCCGGCAGTGCCCTCGGCGAATGCGGCAAGCCTCCCGTAGTGCGTGGTCGCAATTGTGAAGGCACCAATGCGTGTCAAATGTTCGAGGATACTTTCGGCAATTGCACCGCCCTCTTCGGGTGCGGTGCCGCCACCGATCTCATCAAAGAGCACAAGGCTCTCTCGGGTCACGTTCGAAAGAATCTCCGCCAATGACTTCACATGCGAGCTAAATGTGCTCAGGTCATCGGCGATCGACTGCAAATCGCCGATCTCAACGTACACGCCATCCATCATCGGCAGATGGCTATCGGCTTGCGCCGGAATTGGGATGCCAGCTTGCGCCATCATCGCGAGCAAACCGACAGTTTTGAGCAGAACGGTTTTGCCACCGGCATTTGGGCCGGTGAGGACCAGCGTGTGACAATCCTCATCGAGTTCAAGCGTGAGTGGTACCGCGCCCTTCGGGCCAAGCTTTTCGAGCAGGAGCGGATGCCGGGCGTTACGCAGGATTATCTTTCGCACTCGACCTTTGACTTGTTCTTGAATGGTGGCAGCGTGAGCATCCGTCCGAATCGCATAGGAGACCTTCGCGTAGATTGCTTCGAGGTGACTTGCCGCTCCGAGTGAGGCGCGCAATGCTGGAATCGCTTCGCGCAGCACATCGGCAAGCCCGCGAATGATGCGGTCGATCTCGCGCTGCTCGGCGAATTCCAGCGAGCGGAGTTCGTTGTTCAGCTCCAGTGTCTCACTCGGCTCGATGAAGACTGTCTGCCCGCTCTGCGAGACGGAATGGATAAATCCCGGCACTCGGCGCTTGTGCTCGACTTTGAGCGGAATAACGTAACGTCCTTCGCGCTGCGTAATGATCGCATCCTGCACATACTCGCCTTCGGCAAGCTTGCGGAGGATAGATGCGAGACGCGAGCGCAAGTGCTCGCCAGCTTGCTGTATCTCGCGCCGGATACGTCCAAGATCGGGACTCGCGGAATCGCGGACGGAACCATCGTCCGCGAAGACGCGATCGAAGTGCATCTCCAGAATTCGATCGTCGAACAGCTTGATCGCCGTCTTCCATATCTCCGGCGTTTCTTTCGCCCGGTGAGAGAAATACTCGCGGATTCCGCGCATTGACTTCATCGCGGCCAGGACGCGGAAGGCTTCGTCCACATACATCGTGCTACCCGCGATCTCGAGTTTGCGGAGCGTAGTGGAAATATCCGTGAGTCCGCCAAAGCTCGGACTCTCGCCGGAAATGACAAACATCCTGAGCTCTGCAATCTCCGCAAGAGACCGGTCGATGGCAAGGACATCCAGCTTCGGAGAAAGCTCGCGGACCAGCGCCTGCTTGCCGAGCGCAGTCTGTGTCAGGCGCGCGTGGGCTGTCCAGACCTTCGCCAGTTCAAGCTCCCGTGCCGCCGCGCGGAACGACTTCGGCACGGCGCGGAGGAATTCCTCGGCCATGCGATCGAGAGCCAGCCGCGATTCCTCGATGAGAAATTCGTCCTCGGTAAGTTGGTGTTCCGGTGTCATTCGCGCGCTGGAAACACGAAAGGACGCAAACGAATCGCACTCCGTCCGAACTTCTTTGCAGGTTTTCGCTTATATTCGAAGATGCTACTTCGCATAATCACACTGCTCATACTGCTGACCGTCGCGTCCATTGGACGTGCGCAGGATCGGCATCCGGTCAAGTGCCTCACGTCCCACGAGATTCGCAATCCGAAGGCAGCGAAGCCACTCTTCCTCTACCCCACTGGCTTCCGTGATTCCCAGCTATCCCCATCCGGGCTCTTTCTGATTCATTACAATGCAGCCTCGAACACTCCCGATAGTGTAACGGCACCCGACTACGTCCAGCATGCCGCTCTTGAAGCCGACAGTGCCTACGAATTTGAGATCACCCAGCTTGGGTACCCGCAGCCGGCATTCACGCGCGGCACGCATTACGATCTCTTCCTCTCGCCGTTGCATCTGATTCAGCCAAGTCCGCCATACGGCGCAACATTCGTGCTCGATGAGAATCCGCTGACAGCATCGCCGAGCGGCAACGAGCGGCGGCGATCCTACGTGGTCGTCGATAACGCGTTCACCGATGCGGCATACACTACAAAAGGGTTCGACGCACTCCGCATCACCATCTTCCACGAGTTCTTCCATCTTGTACAGTTCGCGGATTTCGGATGGCCGTCGCAGGACGATGTCTATTTTCAGGAGATGTCGAGCGTCTGGATGGAGTGGCTTTCGACTCCGTATGTTAAGGATTACCTGCAATACGCGCCGAGCTTCATGCACACAATTGACCTTCGGTTCGATCTCTCGCCTGATCTTGGCATTTATGGCGAGTACCTTTGGTGCGCATATCTGACCAATCGGTATGATCGAGACATCGTAAAGGACATCTGGACAAATTATCGTGACTTGGCGAGCGATCCGATCACGGCCATTAGTCTTGCCCTCACGCATCGCGGTTCGTCGTGGTGTCAAGAGTACGAACGCTTCGGGACAGCGCTTGCTCAGACCGGACGGAGATTCACAGGAACCTCACTTTTGCCGGATGCGACCACACTCCCGCTTGATGCACTCCCCTTTCACACATTGCCTCCTGATTCCGCGTGGCCGTTTGTGAGTGTCGCACTTTCCCTCCAGTATGCGGAAAGCGGCAATGGCGCAGATACTTGCGTCGCGATTCTCTCGCGAGATACCGATCGCAATTTCCAGAGCAACGGCACGATCTCATTCTTCGCAACGGGTGGCGACTCCGTCTCACTCGATCAGCCTCAGTCCTATTGTGACACGTCATTGTGTTCGATGCCACTGCTTGCCGGCCCCGATGTTTTTCCGAATCCGCTCGTGATTGGGCCTGCAAACAGCATTGCATACATTCTCGCATCGACGAAACAACATCCACCGGTCTCCACCGTGCTCGATGTCTATTCGGTGAACGGAGTACATATCCGTGGGCTGGACTTGGGTACCAAGGCTGTCCCGGTCCGCCAGACGTGGAACGCCTCCTGGGATGGCCGCGACGATCTCGGCCACGCCGTCGAGAGCGGCGAATACATCTACAAGCTCAAAGTCGATGGCGCGCTGAAGGTCGGGAAGATTGTGGTGGTTCATAAGTAGAACCGGGATTTATGGGATACACGGGATTTTTGTGATGGTCAATTCCCACTACCCTCGGAATGATACCGCCGGACCACTGTTCCGTTTGGCGATGAAGATCACGGTTTCCATCGGTATCGTTTCGGTGATCGCACTCTCGCTCCTCGCTGCGCGGGTGGAGGCGCAGATTGATTCCAATACGCGGGTTATGTTACGCTGTTCGCCCGTTTGTGCTGGTTGCAATTTGAGGGTGAGTCATTTTATCTTTTTCCAGCCTAATGATTCGATTATTTCCTACGATAATCGATCACTGTGTGTGGATTGCGACAGCTCTTTTAGATACACTGATTCTGCTGTTGCATTTTACTCGGGTACTCAGATCAGATTCGCAATTGACACTATTGCAAAACTGTTCCGAGACCTTACTCTGACCAAGCAGCAATACTATATTTGGGATCAATCCCTACAGGCTGGAGGAGTGGATGCCATTAATATTCGCTTCAATCCTCTTTCATACATTGACTCGTCTGGGCGGTTTGTGGCTCGTGGAGTCTTTCAATGTGGCTACGTTTTTTCTACATTTGTCAGCGGGGGGATGGGTCATTCAATTTTTAGTGGCAATTGCGCTGACAGCGGTCTGACTCTTGATACTATTTCAATCGAAGTTACCCCTTCGGCTTATCTCTCAGTTGCACAGGCGGCTAACCATTTAGTCACTTTGCCTTTCCACATTTTTGTGGATGATAAGGAAGTGGCATTATCAAGCTCATTCGGTTCTTCTGGTACCGCGAGAACGATCAGAATTTGTGACCTTCTTGGTAGAACTGTCTCAACCCTCCTTGTCCCGCAAAACGCAGAATCTCTTCAGGAACCTCTCTCGCTTCCTCCCGGCTGCTACTTCGCCCGGCTGGGCAATCAGGTGGCGAAGTTCGTGGTGCCGCCGAGATAACGGGGTTAGGTCAATTCTCTATCCCCTTCGGAATGATACCGCCACACCGCTGTTCCGATTGGCGATGAAGATGCTGACTTCCATCGGTCTCGTTGCGGTTATCGCCCTCTCGCTCTTCGCGGCGCGGGCGGTGGCGCAGATTGATAGCACATATCAGGTGATTCTATCCAGCCGAGTCTCCGCTCCTTATACAGAATACGTACACGAATTCCAATTCGGGCAAGCCTCGGACTATACTTCCCCTCAGATCTGGCATTTTCAATGCACCGACACGATAACGAGCATTGTATTTGACAGCGTTCGGATACATAATCAAAACGACCCTGGTACCACCTTTCTTTGGTTTGAGGTCGATGATCGCACACAATTCCTGCGAGGCTTTAAGCTTAGGTCTTCGAATCACGCAGCCGGAATTACGATGTCCGTGGATAGTCTTCCATTTGTCCGTCGAAGTAGTATGCTGATTGAGGTAATACAAGGAGTCTACAGCTGTCATTATCATGTCAGCGGATACTCATACTTTACCATTCCACGGCCAGGCCAAGGATTTGCGGAATTCACTGATCGTGGCGATAGCATCGCCCCGGATACCATTTCTCTAAGTATCACGCGCATTGCATCAAACGCTCTCGTTTTGGCTAAGCCCTTAGACCCACAGAGGCTGACCCTAAGTCCGAAGAACCAATTCATTGAGGCCACATTCGAGAGCGCTGATGATGAACGCAGCATGGTACTGACAGATCTCTTAGGTATCAAAATGGCATCGTTCAATATTCTTCCTGGAAGCTCCCACGAGTTGTTTCCAGCCTCACAACTTCCTCCCGGCTGCTACTTCGCCCGGCTCGGCGATCAGATTGCGAAGTTCGTGGTGCCGCCGAGATAACGGGGTTAGGTCAATTCTCTATCCCCTCGGAATGATACCGCCGCACCGCTGTTCCGTTCGGCGATGAAGATAACGACTTCCGTCGGATTCGTTGCGGTTATCGCACTCACGCTCCTAGCGGCGCGGGTGGAGGCGCAGATTGATTCGAATGCGAAAGTAAGACTTTACTGCTCGCTGACATGCGATCGGTGTTCGATGACAATTGTTCATACTACCACATTCACTCCCGTTCCGGATACGGTAGATAGGTATTCGAATGATCAGTATTATTGTGTGTTCTTGGATACTTTCGTTAGATACTCTGGCGGGTCATCACAATTCAATTCTAATTCGTTAGAGGCAGGCTTCACAGTCGATACAGCGGCTAGGTGTTTTAGAAACTTCGGGGTCCGAAGAGAATACGTTTACGGTCCTCAAGGTCCTTGCGCTAACGATTATGGCTCGGGTGGTGGTGAAATGAGCCTTCAGGCTGTGGTAGATAGCCTGCCATACGAAGACTCATCTGGTGTATTATCCGCTTTTGGGACATATTACACGTCTTTGTCATTTTCAGCAGCCTACTCGTGTCGTGCGAGTCACCAGTTTTGGGAAGGCCATTGTGGAGATAATACGAAGTCAAGGGATACTATACTTATTAAGATATTCCCGAACGCTTATCTCTTAGTATCGGAGGCGGAGCCTCAACCTGACCAACGCACCCTCAAAATACTACAACAAGGAACACAATCGCAATTATGCTCCTTTCATTTTTTAGAGATTCAGCCCTCGATCGAGGTTTTTGATTTACTTGGAAGAAGCGTCCAGACTATCCCACCCCCAGGAGGAGTTCGTTCGCTAGAAATATCGACCGCCGCCCTCTCCCCCGGCTGCTACTTCGCCCGGCTGGGCGATCAGGTGGCGAAGTTCGTGGTGCCGCCGAGATAATTAGAAATCCTAAAGATTGTGGGGCGCGATTCCCGTGCGCTTGGCAATTCGAGCAAGCCTCTTCGGACCGATCTCTTCACTATCGTGAAAGGCGAACACATAATCAGGAAAGCCTTCGCGCTCAAGGGTTCGGTGCATCCGCCGCGCGACCGTTTCACGCTCCATCCAACTCGAAGCAGCGCATCGAGTACCCTCCTCGCTTTCGTGGCGGACCAAGAACTCACGCTGTTAGAAACGTCACTTCCCCAAGCCGGGCTTCCGCCTCACCATGCTCTAATCGGTCGGCAATTGTGTGGAGCGCCAGTGCCTTCGCGTGCGCCATTGCCTCGTCCGGGCTTTTGCCGTATGCCATCGCGCCGGGAAGCTCAACGACCTCGGCAATCCAGCGCCCGTCTTCCTCGCGTTCGTACTCGATGGTAAACTTCATATTGGAAATAGCGTTGGCAACATTCGTTACGTTCCCGAGTTGCGAATCCATGCCGCTGGCTAGGTTCTTCCGTAATTTTGCCAGACGGGATGGAACGTCCTGAGCTTCGGCCTGTTTTCGAGCTTCCTTGGTATCCGCCCGGGGCAAAAACGCGGTGGAATCAGCAATTATCAGCGTAATCCAGGTTTAATGGCCACAACGAATGATTTTAGGGTAGGCGCGGTCCTCAAGATGGACGGCGAACTCTACGCAATCGAGGAATACACGCACCGGACGCCCGGCAACCTGCGCGCTTTCGTGCAGGCAAAAATGCGGAATATGAAGAGCCTCAACCTGAAGGAAGTCCGCTTCCGCTCGGGCGAGGAAGTCGAGATGATCCGCATGGAGAAAAAGCCGATGCAATTCCTCTACCGGGATGGCACCGATTTTGTCTTCATGGACAACGAAACGTACGAGCAGATGAATGTGCCGGAGAAGCTCGTCGGGGCCGGCTCGAAGTTTCTCAAGGAGTCGGACACCTGTGATATTTTGTTTACGGAAGACGGGACGATCGTGGCAATCGAGCCGCCGAACTTTGCGATCCTCGCAATCGCGAGGACCGACCCCGGCATGCGCGGCGACACCGCAACCGGTGGTACGAAGATCGCAGTGCTCGAAACCGGCGCAAGTGTAAACGTGCCGCTCTTCCTGAACGAAGGCGACAAAGTCCGCGTCGATACGCGGAGCGGAGAGTACCTTGAACGAGTCAAAGCATAATTCATAATTAAGAAAGAAGAAAGAATACTCTTACCTTCTGAGGCTCCGGGCCAGGGATTCCGCTGTTATTTATTCTCTATTCTTTGTTCTGTATTGATTAATCATCGCGATTATGGATCTATCATATTTAGAACAGCTCATCAAGATCTTCGAAACGAGCACGCTCACGGATCTTGAGATCGACGAAGAAGGCTCACGCGTCACGCTGGGCCGCGCCAAGGAGCCTGCGAGCCCGATGTTCGCCATGCCGCCCATGGGCTACCAGATGCCGCAGACACAGCATCCCGCTATGGGCGCAGAAGGTGGCGCTCACCACGCGGAACCCGCCGCTCCGACGGCCAAAACCCACGAGGTAAAATCGCCCATCGTCGGTACGTTCTATCGTGCGCCGGCGCCGGACGCCGATCCTTACGTGCAGATGGGTCAGCACGTTGAGAGTGGCACCACGCTCTGCATCATCGAAGCGATGAAGCTGATGAATGAGATCGAAAGCGATGCCGCTGGCAAGATCGTGAAGATCCTGGTCGAGAATGGCTCACCAGTCGAATACGGGCAACCATTGTTCGTATTAGAAGTATAGGACGCGCCACCGGCGTTCACTTCCCTACCTCGATGTTTAGCAAAATCCTCATCGCCAATCGTGGCGAGATCGCGCTTCGCATCATCCGCACCTGCCGCGAGATGGGCGTCAAGACCGTAGCCGTCTACTCCGAGGCCGACCGGCACTCGCTGCACGTCAAGTTTGCGGATGAAGCTGTCTGCATCGGTCCGCCACCCGGACGCGAGAGCTACCTGAACATCCCGCGCATCATCAGCGCCGCACACCTGACTGGCGCCGAAGCGATCCATCCCGGCTACGGCTTCCTCGCCGAGAATGCCGAGTTCTCCGACATCTGCGCGGCGAGTGGCTTCACCTTCATCGGTCCCAAACCCGAGATGATCGAAGCGATGGGCGATAAGGCCCGCGCCAAGGAAACCATGAAAGCCGCTGGCGTGCCGGTCGTGCAGGGTTCTGACGGCGTCATCAAGAATGTTGACGAAGCCCGCCAAGTCGCCGAAACGATCGGTCTGCCAGTTATTATCAAAGCTGTCGCCGGTGGCGGCGGACGTGGGATGCGCATCGTCCACAACATCGACGAGCTTGCGCAGAATGTCGTCATGGCACAGACCGAAGCCGCCGCCGCGTTCAACAATGGCGATGTCTATATCGAGAAGTACATCGATCGGCCACGCCACATCGAAATTCAACTTTTCGGCGATACACACGGCACCGTTGTTCATTACAGTGAGCGCGAATGCTCCATTCAGCGCCGTCACCAGAAGCTCCTCGAAGAATCTCCATCGCCAGTGGTAAGCGAAGAGACTCGTGCAGCCATGGGCGCGGCTTCGATCAAGGGTGCATCCAGCGTCGGATATGTCGGCGCCGGCACGATCGAATTCCTGCTCGACAAGGACAACAAGTTCTACTTCATGGAGATGAACACCCGCATTCAGGTCGAGCATCCCGTGACCGAGCAAGTGATCGGACTCGATTTGATTCGCCAGCAACTCCATGTCGCGGCGGGTGGACGCCTATCGAAGCGGCCGCGCAAGCCCGAAGGCCATGCAATCGAGTGCCGCATTAATGCGGAAGATCCCGAAAAGGATTTTCGTCCATCGCCAGGACAGATCACGAGCTTTCACGCACCAGGCGGGTATGGCGTCCGACTCGATTCGCACGTCTATTCCGGCTATCACATTCCTCCCTACTACGATTCCCTGATCGGCAAGCTCATCACGTACGGCGCCGACCGCGCGGAAGCGATCGACCGAATGAAGTCATGCTTAGACGAGATGGTCGTCGAAGGCGTGAAGACCACCATCCCCTTCCACCGCGCCCTCATGCGCGACGAGCGCTTCCGCGCCGGCGAGTTCGATACGCACTTCCTCGAAAGCTTCAACTGGAAGAAGTCAGGCTAAGATCGGTTATGTTGTGCACATCTTAGTCCCGAAGGGACGCCATGTCGGTAGCCGGTGACGTAAGTCACCGGAATGTGACCACAACCACGACGCCCGAGTCCCAAAGGGACGACATGCTAGCGTTCCCTATGAGTAGAACTCCAGCACGTACTCTTCCTTGTATTCGATTCCGTGCTTCTTTAATAGCTCGAAATACTCCTCCCGAAACGTCTTCGTGTGATGATGCTCACGTTGCGTTCGAACATATCGGATGGCAGCGGGCTTTTGTGAAACGGAGTGGGAGAATACCCCGAACCCCTCCTGCCACTCGAACCGCGTTCGCAGAAACTTCTGCTCGTTGATCCACCGCGAGCTATTCGCCTTGACGGTCTGCATGAGCTTTGATGGCGCGATCATTGGATGCATACTCACGAGCAGATGGATATGATCCTCCACGCTTCCCGTCGCGAGCATGTGGCATGGATAAGCCCCGGCTGCTACGATGCCGGTGATGTAACGATGCAAGTCGTCACGATACGAATCGAGGAGCTTGTTCTCGCGACCTTTGGGGGCGAAAACGAAATGGAGGATGATCGAGGAAAATGTGGATCCCATAGATAACCGATTACATGCCGTGCCGCTGGCACTTTCGGGTTACAAAAATACGCATTCTTTCCGGTGACTTGCGTCACCGGCTACCGACATGGCGTCCCTTCGGGACTGGCACATGACCCAAGTGCCGGCAGGCACGAAATGTTGGTAGCCGGTGACGCAAGTCACCGGTAGCGTGGATTGTTTGGGTGGAGAGTCCCAAAGGGACGACATGTATTCGAGCATGAGATGATATGCCTCCCCGTTGGGATTCTACCGCACCACCACAATCGGAAGCGTGTGGACGCGGCCGTTCGAGCGGATGATGCACTCGTACGCGCCGGGGGTGGCGCAGACATCATCTTCCCGTTCTCACCTTCACCAACTGCTCGTGGTGCCGCGCGGCGAGGGTTGAATCTCTCGACTCCTTCTCTGCCCACGTCTTCGTATCATCGCCGGTCTTGAGCGAGAGGATTCGGAGCGCGATGTTCACCCTTTCTTGCTTGCTGGCCGTGCAGCCCTCGCGGATTTCGTAGGTGATGCGAAGCCCATCCTTCGCGTGATTGGAGAGGAAGCAGTCCATCTCTGGCGCGAGCCAGAAGTTTGTCACGATTCCGCCACGGGACTGATCGCGAAGGAATCCGCGGTCCAAATGGTCTTTGTCGAATGAGACGAATTCCGCGTCCGTCGTAATCGTTTTGACCAACCGGCCGAGCGTGGTATCGGCGGGTGCGTTCTGTTGTGGTATTGCGAATTGGAGTAGTGCGAATAAGATGAGTGTCATAAGCTTTGTGAGATCCTCCTTCAGCGCAAAAATAGCTTAGTTTCGACCCTCTCCCATAGAAACCAATTTTGATCTTATCCTCTTTCAATCCTGCTGTCCACATCCACAAACGTCAATAGTCATGAGAAAGCCTCTATTTTATCTTTGGATTGCGCTCTCGACACTCCTCGCGTCGCCAACATACGCGCAGCCGACCTCGATGAATCTCACGGACCCGCTGCCGCTCGATCCGAACGTCCGGACGGGGAAACTGCCGAACGGCCTCACGTACTACATCCGGCAAAATGGCAAGCCGGAGCACCGCGCGGAGCTACGTTTGGTCATCCACGCCGGTTCGGTCCTTGAAGATGATAACCAGCAAGGACTTGCCCACTTGAACGAGCACATGGCCTTCAACGGCACAAAGCGGTATCCGCATAACACACTCGAATCGTTTCTCGAATTGCACGGCGCGCGCTTCGGAGCCGATCTGAATGCTTCGACCTCGTTCGACGAGACGATCTACAAAGAGACGCTCCCGACCGATCAGGGTGCCGTGCTCGATAGCGGCATGGAAATCCTTTCGGAGTGGGCTCACGCTTTGAGCTTCGACTCGCTGGAGACCGAGAAGGAACGCGGTGTAGTCGGCGAAGAGTGGCGTTTGGGCCGAGGCGCGCAGGAGCGGATATACATGAAGCAGGCGCCCATCATTTTTGCCGGCTCGCAATATGCCAAGCGGAGTCCCATCGGGCTGAAGGCGGTCATCGACACCGCGCACCAGGAGTCCATACGGAAGTTCTATTACGATTGGTACCGACCGGACCTGATGGCGGTCGTCGTTGTGGGTGATTGCGATCCCGGTAAGATCGAGCAGGAGATCAAGACGCTCTTCGGCCCACTCACCAATCCAGCCAATGAGCGGCCACGGACTGATTTCCCGGTTCCGCCACATCAGGAGACCTACGTCGCGATCAACACCGACAAGGAGATGACGCAGACAATTTTCAGCATGATGTTTAAGCGGTCCGGCACGGACGAGGTAACGGTGCGGGACTATCGAAAGCAATTGGTTACGGCCCTCTACAACCACATGCTCAATGCGCGGATCGGTGAGTTGACCCAAAAGGGCCAGGCGCCGTTTGCGTTCGCCGGCGCGGGCGACTCGCGCTTCCTCGGGCATTTGCGCGCCTTCAACGTATTCGCGCTTCTCCGGCAAGACTCGGTAAATGAAGGCGTTGCGGCGGTCCTGCGAGAAGTCTATCGCGCGCAGCGAACCGGCTTCGGTGCGGGCGAACTGGATCGCGCCAAGAGGACGCTCATGAGCGACATGGAAAAATCGTGGCAGGAGCGAGCGAAGACGAAGTCGTCAAGTTTGGTGAATCAGTATGTCAGTCTGTTCACACGACATGCTCCGGCGCCGGGTATCGACTTCGAGTACGAATTGTATAAGAAGTACCTTCCCGGCATTTCTTTGGACGAGGTGAATGCGACATCGCCCGAGCTGATCGGGAAAGCGAGTCGCGTCATCACGTTTTCCGCGCCGGAATCCAAAGACTTCACACCACCAACGAGAGAAGAACTGCTGAACATCCTTTCCTCCGTCGAAGCCGAACACCTGGCGGCCTACGATGACAAGACCTCCAACGTTCCACTGATGGCATCCATGCCGAAAGCGGGAAAGATCGTCAAGGAAAAGAAGCTTGCCAAAATTGGCGTGACCGTTTGGACGCTCTCGAATGGCGCGCGCGTGGTGCTCAAACCGACGGACTTCAAGGACGACGAGATACTCTTCAATGCGGTCGCGCCGGGAGGAAGTTCGATCGCTCCGGACGCGGATTATCTTTCAGCAGAGAATGCCGATAACGTGGTAGAGAATTCGGGTATTGCGAGTTTTGATGTCACAACATTGGAGAAGCTGCTCGCCGGCAAGGAGGTCACCGTCTCGCCGTTTATTTCGGGCATCCAGGAGGGACTTCAGGGCCGGAGTACGAAGAAGGATCTGGAAACGCTGTTCCAACTTGCGAACCTCTATATGACGCAGCCGCGGTATGATTCCATTGAAGCGTCGGGTTTCATTTCGCGAATGAAGGCGACGCTTGAGAACCGTTCGAAGCAACCAGAGTCGGCCTTCTCGGACACTCTCGAAGTAACGATGGCGCAGTATCATCATCGCGCTCGGCCATTCTCCGTTGCACTGTTGAATGAGATCAACCTGCCAAAGGCGTATGCGTATTATAAGCGGCTTTATGCGGATGCGAATGGATTCACGTTCTTCTTCGTCGGCAACATCGACCCGAATGCCATCCGGCCGTGGGTCGAGCAATATCTGGCGTCCCTGCCATCGAGCAATCAGCACTTAACCTGGAAGGACGTTGGGATCCATCCGCCGAAGGGCGTGATCCTGAAGAATGTCTACAAAGGAACGGAGCCAAAGAGCCGCGTATCGCTCGTCTTTACGGGGGAGATGAAATTCTCTCGGGAGAACCGCTTTAAACTCGGCATGATGGCGCAGGCCTTCGGTATCAAACTGCGCGAGGACTTGCGCGAGGAGAAGAGCGGTGTCTATGGCGTCTCTGTGAGACCATCGCTCGATCAGTATCCGCGCAATCAGTATCGCGTGTCGATTGATTTCGGATGCGATCCGAAACGGGTGGACGAGCTGGTCGGGGAAGCTATGAAGCAGATTGATACGCTCCTCTCCAAACCGATGGAGGATACGTATCTCGAGCGCGTTCGCAAGATCGGCAAGAACGAACTTGAGACGAACTTGAAGGAAAATAACTATTGGATGTCGCAACTTCAGGATCGATTTTGGAACGGCATCGAGCCTGAGACGATCGTTGAAGGCGGCAAACTGTTCGACTCGTTGACGGCACGCGACATTCTCGAAACAGCAAAGCAGACCTTCAACATGAAGAACTACGTGCAGGTCGTACTCTACCCGGAGAAGAAGTCATAGCATTGCAGACTGCTCTCTCTCGCCAGCTTGGCATTCGGTATCCGATCGTTCAGGCCGGGATGGTCTGGACATCGGGCTGGAAGCTTGCAGTTGCTTCGGCGCGTGCCGGGGCGCTGGGGCTGATTGGCTCTGGCTCGATGAAACCCGAATTGCTCCGGGAGCACATTCGAAAAGCGCGCGCAACGGAAGTTGCCGAGCAAATCGGGGTTAACATTGCACTGACGCGAGGCGATGTCGAGCAGTTGGTGCAAACCACGATCGAGGAAGGTGTGCGCATTGTCTTCACCAGCGCCGGCAATCCGAAGGTGTACACGCAGCGGTTGAAAGATGCCGGTTGTTTTGTCGCGCATCTCGTCGCGAGCGTGAAGCACGCGCGCAAGGCGGAGGAAGCCGGCTGCGATGCGGTGGTTGCAGAAGGCTTCGAAGCCGGAGGGCACAATGGACTGGACGAGATCACAACGCTCTGCCTCGTTCCGCAGGTCGTCGATGCGGTGAACATTCCGGTGATCGCCGCCGGTGGTATTGCCGATGGCCGCCAGGTGCTTGCGTGTCTTTCACTCGGAGCACAGGCGGTGCAAATTGGAACGCGCTTCGCCGCAACGGTCGAGTCGAGTTCGCATCCGTTGTACAAGCAATCGGTCATTGAAACGGAGGATAACAGCACAGTTCTTGTACTGAAGAAGGTCGCTCCGGTACGGGTGAAAAAGAATCGCTTTGCACTTGAAGCGCTCGAAGCCGCGCGGCATGGCGCCACACGCGAGGAAGAACTTGAACTCCTCGGCCACAAGAGAGAGATGCAGGGCATCTTCGAAGGCAACCTGGAAGAAGGCGAACTGGAAATGGGGCAATCATCCGGATTGGTGAAGGACATCGTAACAGTGCAAGTGGTAATGGATCGGCTTGTTCGGGAGTACAACGCGGCACTCTCCACACTTCAATCGTTAAAGTAAGAGACAGTGATTCACTCGCTAATCCCCTTCTTCATCGGACTCGTCACCGGCTTTGCGTCCGGGCTCATGGGTATTGGCGGAAGTTCGCTCGGAACACCGATGCTCCGGCTGATCGCAGGTGCGCCGGCTCTCATTGCGCTCGCCACGCCGATGCCGGTGATGCTGCCCTCCTCACTCTCCGGTGGGTTCGCTTATTTTCGACAGAAGAAAATTGACTTCAAACTCGCGGGTTGGACCCTGCTGACCGCCCTCCCATGCGCCTGGCTCGGTGCCATGGCGACTGCGTATGTTTCCGGACAATTTCTGATGGTTCTTACCGCAATTTTTCTGATCGGAGTTGGAAGTTCTTTCTTGATTCGCAGTGCGCGCTTCCGCGCTGTTGAAGACGAATCAATCGTCATTACCGCTGTGAGCATCCCGAAGGCTCTGCTCTTCGGGATGGTCGGCGGGTTGCTGGCGGGATTGCTCGCAATCGGCGGCGGCGTGGTATATGTCCCAGTCTTCGCACGGCTGTTTTCACGTTCGATGAAAGTCGCATTGGCCACATCGCTGGCGGTGGTGACAGTCGTCGCCATTCCCGGCAGCATCGAGCATGCGTTGCTCGGCCACATCGACTGGGGCATGGCCGGTTTGATGGCGCTCGGTGCCTTCCCCGCCTCATTCTTCGGGGCGAAGCTGGCGCTTCGTTTGCGAAACCAGACGCTCGAACGGATCTTCGGCTCCGCGACGATCGGCTTTGGAATCTTCTTTCTGTTCACGCAACTCTAACGGAACGGATTAGACAATCCGGCAATTGTCCTTTTATGCACGACGCACATACCAATACTTTTACGGTTGACGTACCAACGACTGCCGGACTGACGGAGCAGTCGCTTAAAGAGTATCTCGCGGCCAAGCTCTACGGAGACGGGACACTATCGCTGGGTCAAGCGGCGACCATGCTCGGGAAAAGCAAATGGGATATTCCTGAAATACTGACCCGTTATGGAGTACCGTTTTTTAATTATCCGGTCGAGGATTTTGAGAAAGAATTTCGTTTTCCGCGCCCCAACGGATGAGGACCATTATTTCAGATTCGAGCTGTCTCATCTCTTTGTACAATGCGGGTGATTTGGAACTCCTGCAACAGGTCTTCGGAGAAGTCACGATCACTCCGATCATCGCGATAGAATACCGATTGCCTCTCCCTCTGTGGATCAATGTGGTTGCTAATACGACGCCAATTCCGGCATCGTTTCAAGGAATCGACCTGGACCCGGGGGAAGCCAGCGCTATTTCGCTGGCTTGCGAACTTGATAATACGATTCTGATCATCGACGACTTGAAAGGACGTCGCGTTGCAGAGTTACTCTCGCTCGACTTCATGGGAACACTTGGAGTGGCGGTCGAGGCGAAGCGACTTGGCGTGCTCTCCTCGATTCGTCCGCTGATCGAACGGCTTCGACTTGCCGGATTGCGGTTCTCCGATACTGTAGATCTGAGAGCCCTTGCGCAGGCGAACGAACTCTAGACGTTAATCCCCTCGCAACTCGATGCATTAATGCCTGGACCCCGCTCGGTCTTCCGGTCACTTACGTGACTCTATTTCGATCCAGAACTTGTTAGGCACAGATTGGAAGGGCTGGAAGCAGTTGAATCCAATATCGTTGCTCATCTTACCAATCAGCCAGTCATGCATGGCTGGGGCATTCATCATTTGTCAATCGTAATTGTCAGACTTTCACCTCGTTTCGGACTACAAGCCGTCCGGCGATCAGCCGCGAGCGATCGCCGAGCTGATCGAAGGCGTTCGCCGCGGCGATCACGCGCAAGTATTGCTCGGCGTGACGGGAAGCGGCAAGACGTTCACCATGTCGAACGTCATTGCCGAGATGGGTCTGCCGACGCTCATCATCAGCCACAACAAGACCCTTGCTGCACAGCTTTATGGCGAGTTCAAGCAGTTTTTTCCGAATAACGCCGTCGAGTTCTTTATTTCCTATTACGATTACTATCAGCCGGAAGCGTACATCCCCTCAACGGACACCTTCATCGAGAAGGACTTCGCCGTCAACGATGAAATCGACCGGTTGCGTCTGAAGGCCACGAGCGCGCTCCTTGATGGCCGCTCCGACGTTATCGTTGTCGCATCCGTGAGTTGTATCTATGGTATCGGTTCACCGGACGAATACGCGCGGCAGATGCTCCGCGTGAAAGTGGGGCAGCAAGTCAAGCGCAACGATCTCCTGCGCGCGCTGTCCGATATCCATTACTCCCGTAATGATGTGGAATTCCAACGCGGCACATATCGCGTCCGGGGCGACATCGTCGATGTGATTCCTGCCTACGAAGATGAAGAGGGCTACCGGATCGAATTCTTTGGCGATACGATCGAGCGGATTCTTCAGATCAATCGGATCGATGGCAAAGTGCTCTCGACCGAAGAGCGTGCGACGGTCTATCCCGCGAAGCATTTCGTCACAAGCGCGCCGGAGTTGGAGCGTGCGATCATCGCCATCGAGCAAGAGCTTGAGGAACAACTCGGTCTGTTCCGCAAGCAGGGCAAACTGCTCGAAGCACAGCGGATCGAACAACGGACTCGATTCGATCTCGAAATGCTGCGCGAGCTTGGCTATTGCTCCGGCGTCGAGAACTACTCGCGTCATCTTGCCGGGCGCAAGGCAGGCGAGCGGCCGAGCACGCTGGTCGATTATTTTCCCGACCGATTCCTGACGATTATTGATGAGTCGCACCAAACGATTCCACAGGTCCGTGGTATGTCCGCTGGAGACAGGGCACGCAAAGAAGTGCTCGTCGCGCACGGCTTCCGGTTGCCAAGCGCGATCGACAACCGTCCGCTGAACTTTGGCGAATTCCAATCGGTGCTCGATCAGGTTGTTTATGTCAGCGCGACTCCATCCGAATACGAATTGGCCGAGGCGAAGGGCATTGTCGTCGAGCAGATCATTCGTCCCACTGGCCTGCTCGACCCAGAGATTCAGGTGCGACCTGTTAAGAATCAAATTGACGATCTCCTCGCCGAAATCCGAAAGCGTGCGCGCGCCGGTGAGCGCGTACTCGTCACGACACTGACGAAGCGGATGGCCGAAGATCTCACCGATTACTATGCCAATGTCGGCGTTCGCATTCGCTATTTACACAGCGATATTGATGCGCTCGAACGGGTCGAGATTCTTCGCGATCTTCGGATCGCCGAGTTCGATGTGTTGGTCGGCGTAAATTTATTGCGCGAAGGACTCGATCTGCCGGAAGTATCGCTCATCGCCATTCTCGATGCTGATAAGGAGGGCTTCCTTCGTAGCGAGCGCTCGCTCATGCAGACCGCTGGACGGACTGCTCGCAACTCCGAAGGGCTGGTGATCTTCTATGCCGACAAGATGACCAAGTCGATGCAATTTGTGATTGACGAAACGGAGCGGCGGCGCACGATCCAACATGCCTATAATGTCGAACATGGCATCATCCCGCAGACGATCCGCAAGACGCTGGAAGAGATCATCCAATCGACTTCGATCGCGGATGTTTCGAAGAAGCAGGAAGCCCGCAAGCACGAAGCCCAGGAAAAACGCGAGCGCCGGCAACTCACGCCGCAGGCCGTGCTCAAACACCTTGCACCGGCGCAGCTCGGAGAACTCATCGAGCAAATGAAGCTTGAAATGAAAGTCGCCGCACGAGAGATGGAGTTTGAACGCGCGGCCGACATCCGCGACGAAGTGCAGGCCCTCGAAAAAGTGCTGGCCACCACAACGCATCATGCTTAGCCTCTTCCTCCCCCAGCAATGCCTTCATTGCGGCCAACCGGCCATTGCATCGCGCGTGAAATCAACTTACCCTCTGGCCCACTATCTCTGCGAGGTGTGCGCTCGCATTTTGGAGTTCGACGAACCGCCGAATCCTCCTGCACTCAAGCGCCATTTCTCGCGGGTCGCATCGGATTTTGAAGTCCGCGATCTGGCCACGGTATTCACGTTCGTTGCTGAGTCGCCGGTGCAATCGCTTATCCACTCTCTGAAATACAGCGGGATGGTTCACTTGGCGCAGCAACTCGGTGCGATTGCATCGGAGTTCGCTCCGGCCCCGTTCGACTGCATCGTACCCGTGCCGCTCCACCGAACGCGACATGCCGAGCGCGGATATAATCAGGCAGAGGCGATTGCGTTGGGTGTGGCGAAACTGCGCAGCGCGCGCATTCTGCACGTTGCAAAGCGCACGCGGCCAACGCCGACACAAACGCATCTCTCGCTTCCGCAGCGGGTTGAGAATGTGCGGGGCGCGTTTGCGCTCACACGTCACGCGACGGACATCGCCGGAATGAACGTGCTTGTCATCGATGACGTGATGACCACCGGCGCCACGCTCGCCAGCGTGGCGGTAACATTGGCTGAAGCGAAGCCGAAGTCGATCAGCATTCTTGCGCTCGCGGCGGTGAGTCAATAAGTGCGGAGCACGACAGATGCATAGCAAAGCCCTTCAGGGCTGGTGGAAAGACGAGGCAATACGTCCTTGCCGCAACACCCAGAAACCAAGAGCGCCGGTCATAAGACCGGCGCTCTTGCCAAAATCAAAGGTGTGATGTTACTTGCTCACGACCATCATGCGGGTTGCGACGAAATCGCCGGCCTGCAGCTTGTAGTAGTAGAGGCCGTCGGGAATGTTCGATGCGTCGAACGTGACAGACTGCTCACCGGAACCCTGCGTATGGTTTACCATCGTCGCGACCTCTTCGCCAAGCGTATTGTAGAGCTTGAGCGAGACGGGGCAAGTCACTCCGAGGTTGTAAGAAATCTGGGCCTCGGATGACACTGGATTTGGATAGCTCTCTCCGAGACTAAAATGGCTCAGATCGCTCGAAGTGACCCCGGCAGAGGAAGTACCCGAGATGTAGCTCGTCATCACGAGATTTCCGAAAAATGATTGGCCAGTGGATTGGCCCGTCGCAGGATCGAATTGTGGCCAGCCGATGAAGAAGTTCGAAATTCCACCGACCTGTGAGGGTTTCGTGCCACCACCAAGGATCATGTGCCCACCATCGAGATTCCCTTTATATGTGCGCATTTCAACTGGGCCACTCACGCCCGCAACCGAACCCAAAGATCCGTCCGTGTCGATCTCCACCGATGTAGCAGCCGAGAGATTGGCGTCCAGTTGAAACCCGATCGTGTCGTTCACAAAGTCAGGGCCATCCACGTAGGCGAGAATACCGAAATGCTTCCGGGTTCCAAGCGTCTTGTGGCCAAAGTTAACGGTGACCGTATTGAGGCTGCCCATCGTCAACGCACTCGCCTTGATCGAGCCTTTGGCAATAAAGAGTCCGTTGGCTGTGGACGCGAAAAGGTCGGGAATCGGATACGAGCCGATGGGAGATCCATTCCGTGTAAACTGCACATCCTCCATGGGGACCACGTGAAAGACGATCGAGTCGTTCGGGCTCATCGCAATTGGGAACAGGGTGATCGCTGCGCTATCGAGGCGGGCGGTATTCGCCTTGAGGTTTGTTGGGGTCGAGACGCGGAGCGCCATGACGCGATAGTAGGTCGTGTCAAAGGCCGTTGTATCCACGCCAGGTCCAAGACCGATTTGAATGTCACCGATCGAGTCTGATATTACAACATACAGCTTCGAGCCGTAATTAAAATTATTGAGCGAATCGGCCCCAGCTGAAAACACTGGAGCGTAAATCCACCAATTATCATTGGTAGTGTCCTGAAAATAGGAGACGGAATCTGTTATGGTCAGCGCTAATGGCGTTTCCGAGCCATTCGTTGCTGGGGTCGACGAGAGGCCAGCCTGCGAAGCATGAAGATTAGGAGTAGCCTCGTGTGTCGATCCGGGTGGCACCATGATTGGCCGCGTCTGGTGTTGCCCCACTTGAGCGGAGGCGCCCACGCCCAAACCAACCATGATTGCCGTGAAGAAAAAAACGGTAACAATACGTTTCATTGTCTTGAATGTTGAATAATTGTCTCGCGGAGGATGCTCCCGCCGATCCCCAAAATGGCGTGGTTTTACTTAACCCATAAAGACACGAAAAGTTGCCCGCGAAATCCTGCTTCCTGGCAACTTTTTGGGATTAATTTCGCTTCGCCTTCCAAGAGGCTCCCGGATTCTGCTGCTGCTTCGTTCCCGTTAGTGTATTATCGCGCCTCACAATTTCGTATGGACGTTTTGCGCCGCTTCACGATCGTCCTTTGGACGGTGAGTGTTTCTATCACCCTTTCAAGCGTTGCGCTTGGGCAGGCGGTATCTGCGCATGAGTCCGCTTCGGCGAGGTGCATGATGGTGATGGCCCATTCCCACGATGGATCAGTCACAATGATGGTAGCCGGACCGGAGGCACCGATGATTGTACCGGAGGCCGATCGAGCAAATTCCTCCACCGTTCAAACTGTGGCAGCGGCAACCGTGCAACAGCTTTTGCCGTCGCTCGGCATTCCAGGTTCGGCCGTAATCGAGCCGACAGCAACGCGGCAAGTCGCGAACGTTTGGCATACGTCGTTCCGGCTTTCCTACAACGGCATCCCCGTACGAGATCGGAAGCTATCCACCACGATTGGCGCACGGACCGGCACGTTGATGATGGTGACCAGCGATCTTCCAGCCACCGAGCCCAATGCCGCAGAACCGACGCTCGATGCAGCAAGAGTTGCAAGCAATGTCGTCTCTTATCTGGGTGCCGACCGAACCACTCCAATCGAAAGCCAGTCGGCCCCTTCGCTCGTCTATGTTCCGTCTCATGGTTCGCTCAAGCTTTGCTATGAACTCAAGGTCCGGCAGTTCGGCCACGCCTGGCGGATGACCGTGGATGCGCTGAACGGCATTCTCATCGAGAAGAAGGACATGCTCGAATACGTTGGTGGTGAAAAGCCCGAGAGCACGATCAAAGGTAAACTTCAGGCCTCGATTCACCTGCATTCGCCGAACGACACGCTCACGACCGTTGGATTCGACAATGCGTATGTCACGATCAACGGAAAGCGTGTCTTACCGGACTCCACCGGCAACTGGACGTACAGTGGTCTTTCGCCGCTTTTTGTTACGACCGGCTTTTACGGCCCGTGGGCACACGTTCTCCGGCATGATGACAAGACGGACACAGCCAATTTCATGCTTTACCCCCCCTATTCCTTTCTTTGGAATGATTTCTACTCACATGCCGCCGAGCGTGACGCATTTTATCATGCAAATTTCGCGCGAGAATATGCGCATCGGATCGACACCGGGCTCGCCGAGTTGGACGCACAGCTTACGCTGAATGTGAATCTCGATCTCGCGTGTAATGCGTTCTATGATGCCGATAGCATCGCGCTCAATTTCTTCAAGTCCAAGGGCCAGTGTTCGAACACTGGTGAGATCGCGGACGTGATTTACCACGAGTTTGGTCACCGGATCGCGCACATCCGATATGCCAGTGGCGCCAACGGGAATCTTGTCAACTACACGCTCGGCGAAGGATTTGCCGATCTGGCGAGCGCCTTTATGCGCGACGACCCACGCATCGGTATCGGATTCTACGTCGCTGACAAAAACAAGGTGCTCCGCAGTTGCGACAACCGAAAGTCCTTCCCCAATGATATTAATGCGGATTCCCATATTACCGGCGAGATCATTTCCGGCGCGTTCTGGGACCTTCGCAAGTTGATTGGGCATGACACCGCCGAGCGGCTCTTCAATGCGATGGAATGGTTGAATCCCGATGCGCCAGACGATACGGCTCCAGACATTCTGAGACAGGCCTTTCTGGAGACACTCCTCGATGTACTGCTTGTCGATGACGACGACAACAATCTCGCCAACGGAACGCCACACGCAAATGCGATTCTGAATGCTTTTGCAATGCACGGTATTTCCCTTGTCTCGCTGATCCACTTAGCGCCGCAATCGCTCCCGGACCAAGATACGCTGGCGAGTGGGTACCCTGTCGCACTCGAAGCCGATTATCACGGGCCGCTTGGGTCGATCGATCCTTCGTCGCTGTTGCTGCATGTCTCAACCGATGGGCACACGTTCCTCGCGTCTTCGTTCACGCTGCTTCACGATTCCATCTATCAAGCAACGATTCCGAAGGTCCGGCCCGGCACGATCGTGAGTTACTATGCCAGCGCCCGACTACTGAACGACTCGTCGCTCACGGTTGCCTGGCCACCCATCACGGAGCCATTGAGGTTTACGGTTGGGTTCAAGCGCGAATACTCAGATGATTGCGAAGCCGATCGCGACTGGTCGCTGAGCGTGCTGAACGATCTGTCGACCACCGGCTTATGGGTGCGCGATGTCCCGATTGGAACGTACAACGTTGCATGCCATTACGTCCAGCAGGATACAGACCACACGCCGAACGGCACGATGTGTTACGTGACCGGCAACACGCATGACCCGAACATCGACGCGGATGATGTGGATGGCGGCACCACGACCCTTACAACGAACGCGATCGATCTTTCCGGCATGACGGCTCCGGCGCTGAGATATTGGTATTATTACTCCAACGATCAAGGCAACTTCGCTGGTGAGCCCGTTTGGGAAACGCAGATTTCGGGCGACGACGGTGCAACGTGGAAAGATGTGCAGCTTACGAACCTATCAACCAATGGCTGGACGAGCTCCATCGTGCGAGTCAGCGATTACGTGACTCCATCGGCCAATGTTCGGTTGCGGTTTATCGCGAGCGATTATGTCGGGGCCATCGTCGAGGCCGGCATCGATGATGTCGAGGCGTTATCGGCGCCGGAATCAACGTCAAGTTCCGTCGTCACACTCGGAACAGGCAATCCGCCGGTGTTCGGAATTTCGTCGGTGCGTCCCAATCCCGCTTTAGGCTCCGCGCCGCTCACGATCGACTACTCGCTTCCCGAACGCACGCATGCGACACTCGTCATCAAGAATGTCCTCGGCGATCAAGTCGCGCTCCTCGATGACCGGATGATGGAGGCTGGCACATACGAAGCATCGTGTTCCTCCACTCCGCTTGCGCCCGGAGTTTACTGGGCCGTTCTCTCCACGCCGGAGGCCCACTCCATCCGGCGCATCGTGATCCAGTAGGGACGTGCCGCGCACGTCCTCTCACCCATTCGAATAGTTTTAGAACGCACCCTTCCGGTTCGATGGCGGGCCGATGCGATAGACGATCTTGCGGATGGTGTCGAGTTGCAGGTAGGGATACCGGTCCTGGATCTTCTCCATTGCCAGTGCGGTCGAAAGCGACTGCTCTTCGCGAAATTCGCGATACGCCTTTCGGATCACATAATTGCGGATGCCCATCTCGCTGATGAGATCGTGCGTCCGGAGCATCACGAACAGCTCGTCTGGAATAAGATCGGCGACCGGGTTCGGCTGGCCCAGCATCGGGTTGGCCGAGCGCGCGAACGGACTTTCCGGAAGATCGACGAACGGCGGGAAACCGTGCTGCGGCGCTCCGACCGGTGCGTGCGTGACAGAGGTGCGAAGCGTACCGCGATTGCGGCGGCGCTGGCCGCGCTTGGCGGACCGCGTGGCGGATGAGGAAGACGAGAATACGGTTGTTGACATAGCCTTTCAGAAGATAGTTGAAATCCATGTCTCTGTCAGCTCGCGCTTGTCAGCTTGCGCTTTAGGCAAAAATGGTGACTCGCCACTTTGAGTTGCGCCCCCCGCTACTGGCTGTCTGCCAATGCGCGGAAAAACGCTGTCGTTTGCTGGACTGATGAGATCATCGATGATCTCAGACGACCGGGCTCCATCGCGGGAGATCAGGTCGTCAGTCCTATGAGATC
>JADGPZ010000249.1 GCA_017882165.1 Candidatus Kapaibacterium sp. | reverse complement strand
GCCGATCTTCATCGAGTGGAGCATCTCCGCCTTGATGTCGTGCCCACTGCCAATGCGCATCAGGGAAATCTCGGTCGAACCGCCACCAATGTCGATGTTTAGCAGGCTCTTGCCTTTGACGGTTCCCTTGCCACCAATTCGGAATCTATATGCTGCCGCAAGTCCGATCAATCGCGCCTCTTCAACTCCGGAAAGAACTTCTATCCGGATGCCCGTTCGGCTTTCGACTTCGCGAATGAACGCTGCGGCGTTATCTGCTTCGCGCACCGAGGCGGTGGCAATCACAATGATCTGCTCCGCTCCAAGGCTTTGAGCGAGTGATTTGAAGACATTCAGCGTCCGGATCGCCATGACAATCGCCTCGCTGGAGAGGTGCTCTTTCAGCAGCGTCTCATGACCCAGCCGGACCATCGCCTTCTCGCGGCGGAGCGCGACAAGCGAGCCGCCCCGCGCCGGCTCGGCGACGAGCAGCTTGATCGAATTCGAACCGATGTCGATCGCAGCAATTCTCACGTTTGAGGGAAATTGAGTGGGTGATATGAGATCATCGCCAGCGCCCAGGCGCGCGCCCACGCTCGGCATAATCTCATATTATCCAGCACACACTATAAACCGGAAGTGAGCTTTTTCATTCGCTTGCGAGACGAGAGCGTGGCGGTATGCTGCGGAGTGGAGCCGTTCGCGAGCGTGGGCGCGAGCGCCGGAGCGGGGAGCGCGCCGGCCGCTGCCGTAACTTTTGGAGCTGCATTAATGACGCTGGTAATCGCACGGCGCAAATCGGCCGCAACGCGCGCGACCGAGCGCGACGCGCGAATAACCTTGAAGCCATACTCTGTCGTCATCCGATCAAACTCCGCAAGCAGCTTCGACTGATAGGCAACGAAGCTATCGTAGAAGTCTTCGCCGAAGCCGACATCCATGCCCGATTCCCAATAGTCGAAGCCTCTGCCCGCTTCCAGAATCCGGGGGACGAGATCGTCAACCGAATCAATGCGCAGGTAAAAGATGGCATCCGGAATGAGCGCGATGCTATAGACATCGCGCACCCAATCCGGGTCCATATCGCGCGCGACAGCCCTCGCAATCGCTGAATAGATATATCGGTCGGTCAACACGATGAACCCAGCTTTGAGCGCAGGGAGGATCTCGTTATGGAGCCGGTCGGCAAAATCGGTGGCGTAAAATAGTTGCAGCGTGAGCTTGCCGAGTGTGTGTCCGGTCTTCGCCTCTTTGATGCCGCGCCCGGCAAGTTCGGAGCGAGTCATCCCCGTATCTGTTACGGCATAGCCCTGCGCCTCCAGCCACGGGCGCAGTTCGGCAATATGCGTCGAGCGGCCAACGCCATCGGTGCCCTCGATGACGATCAATTTGCCGGGATACGGCTTGATATCGACATCTGGGAGGGGTGTTCCATAGAATCGCATTGGTGTCATTTAAAACTTTCTCAGTCCTTTCAGTTGCGGTATGATAATTCTTCGCATCTCCTGCTGCTGTTGAAGAATCGAGCGCGTGGCGTCTATAACGGTCAGGTCGAACTCCGAAACCATCTTGTCATACTCTTCAAGGATTTTGCCCTGAAAGATCTTAAAGCTCTCTTCGCGGTCGTCCGAAAAACCGCGGTCCATGCCTGCTTCATAGTATTTCAGTTCTGGGCGGCTGGACAAAATCCGGTCGATGGCAACTTCGAGCGGCGCCCGAAAGAAGAACCGGACCGTCGGCTCGACCGCGAAACGATAAACCTGGCGAATCCACTTCGGATCGCAGCCACGGACAACATCGCGCGCGAAGGCGGTGTAAATGTAGCGATCGGCGAGCACAATCGCCCCGGCTTTCAGCGGAGGGATGATGTCGCGCTCCGTTCGATCTGCAAAATCGGTTGCATGGAGTAGTGAAAATGTTGCGGGAGTGAACAGGGTCTTCTTCTTCGCTCGCCGGGTCGTTTCCTTGACGAGCGGGGAGGAATTCCATTCGGAGAAGATCACCGGATATCCCTCTTGCTTCAGCCACTGATAGAGCAGCGCGAGTTGAGTGGATTTTCCGCTTCCATCCGTGCCTTCGACAACGAACAAGCGTCCGGGAAAGCGATGCTGACCGTAAGAGATCATGCGGCGACGATCTGAGGTGTGTGTAACATGCATAATGAACAGCGATAACGCCAGATTGAATATTAAATAATTATTACCAATTGTTAGGATTGACGTTGTCTCAGACCTGCATCCACTTCCGCAGCACTCGATTGCTCGCGGCATTCCATCGTTTCCCGAATTTTCGACGCGCGTTCGTCTCCGCAGACCGTTGAGATTTCAGGAGATGACGCAACCCTACC
>JADGPZ010000248.1 GCA_017882165.1 Candidatus Kapaibacterium sp. | reverse complement strand
AAAAAAATTCTGCAACTTGTATGATGGTCTCTATAGCGACATGCGCGTCCTGAAGCTCGCCAAGCAGATTCTGGAGTTTCTTCATCTGCAGGATGAACCGATCCGCATCCTTTCGTTGGGTCACATGCAACTCGGATGCCAGCGCCTCGGCGGAATACCGGATTCGCTTTGACATTTTACGAACGCGATGATACGTGAGTGCGTCATCGGACTGCTTGAGCCGCGAGGCGGACCGCGAAAGCTTCTTCCACGCTTCGGAGAGATGTGGTGCAAGCGTTGCCAGTGCCGGCTCGCCTGCTTCGAGTTGAAGTTGTGGCGCTAAACTTCCCATGTGCAGGCAATGCACGAGCATCGTGTAACGTTCGCTTTCGATCCCTTCTATCAACGCCGCCTGAGCATCGCGATGACGCGTGCCAAGGATCCGCTGAAGCTGCCCGAGCGATCGGCGCTGCGCCGGCGTCAACCCGCCGCCATGTGAAACATCCTTCGCGGCCGTTCGCAAACGATCGCGCAGCACATCGAGATCGCGAACAGTGCCCAGCAAGTGCGCGAGCCAGCGCAACTCCGTTTCAAGCTCCGTCGCCCACTGCTGCTCCATGAGGTCCGTGAAGACTTTTAGAATTGCACCAAGTTTTCGCGTGCCGATGCGCATCTGGTGAATCGGCTCCGCTTCGAGCTTTAGGACGCCGACGCGATGTCGCTTCAAAGCAGTCAGCGACTCCGAACACGCCTGACGAATAAGATCCGCAGCACTTAGCCTTTGCATCGACGTAGAAGCGCAATCGTCTTTGTTTCGCTGTTGAGTGATGAGAGCGAAGGCAACCAAACGATATTCAGAGGATCAAGATTCACTGCGCGATCCTGACAATACTGCACCAGATGGCAGATTTATGAGCAGAATGAGTTACAGAGCAATCACAAGCAACGGCAGCTCCGCCCTGTCTCGCACCTGCTGATGATATTCAATCCGAATTCTAGCCTTGTCTTCTCCAAGTCATTAATAATGCCACAACTTGAGGCTCAGGCACTTCATGCCCGAGTCTCCGGGGTATTCATAAGTTATTGCCAGCAAAGAGTTTGTGGGTTTCGCAGAATTGGATGGCAACAATGTGGCAACAAGGATCGCGATCAGTACCGTACTGAAACTCGGCTACGATTCCAAGCAAGAATAGGTCCTCCCCAAGATGGCTCAATAATTCGCGCTCATCGAAGGTAGTCTCTCCCCAATCCTTTGGTTCAAGACCAAAGTCGGTGAACACACCTTGCTCGTAGGCTTGCAAGGTCATGGCTACAGCGTCATTGCTCGCTCGCTGATTAGGGAGTTTGTAGTGGTCGCGAGCTTTTCGGACAAGACGCTGTCGTTCAACTTCAGTCAAACGCTCACCAACGGATGATCTCATGAGGCCTGTTTCAATAGAAGCCTCGGGATCGTTAAAATTCTGCGCACTCCAAGTCCCGAGGATCAAGGGAGGTGTCACTTTATGAGTCTGAACGGAAATCAAAAGCCGAGTGGGATTGAGGACGAATTCGAATACCCCTTGATCCAATAGGCGTTCAGTTTCGCGCAAGCCAAGATGATACACGAGCATCGGCAATGCGCCATTATCACCTACAACTTGTACGGCGACCGTGCCAAAGAGCGTGATTTCCTCCGCAAGATGATTGAGGCCTTCCTGGATATGCAACCTCCGAAACTCGGGTAAGGATAATGAGCCCCCACCAGTGTAGGAGAACTGCAAAGCACGGTTGATCGAGGTATTGAAAATTCGCACACTCACATAACACAGTTCTTTTGTCTTGCGTGTTCACAGGGTGGAAACCGAGCCCAAATAGTGTTGATCTAGAATGTGCTTGGAAAAGCTTGCTGATCATTTAGCTATCCATACCGGCTGCAAGCTGCAATTCACAATAGAGCTGGGTTCAGGGGAAGGAATCCAAAGACCAGTCCGGCGCTGCTATAATACATTCTTCCTTCAAGGTGGAATCCTTGATAACTTCCGCTTTCCCAAGTCTTGAGATTATCTGGCAGGATTAGATTCCTAAGCCTCCCTCGTGGGAAAAGGCACTCAACCGTTTTCAGAACGGTGCCTGGGATTCGGGAGTATCCCCGGATCGCCTCAAAATCCTGACTCGTGCTCAGCAGGAGCAAATCCTCCATTACTCCGACAAAGAACAGGTAGTCGGCTGATAGTTGAATCACAACCCCGCCGGTCGGTCCGCCGACAATCTTGGATTTGGTGTTGAAGAAGGGCGAGTACTCTCCGAATCTACCAGACAGTTCAAACAGTCTGCCATCTCCGCGCAGGAGAGGCACGCCATCCAAGTCGCTAAAGTTCGACGAGTATTCGAGTGCGATTAACCTTGAGGCGAGAGCAGTTGCTAACTGCGATTTAGGACTCAAATATGAGATCCATCTTTGGAGGAATCTCATCCGGCTCAGGAGTCTGGCGTCCATCGGATTCCTCGCAATCGACTCCGGCTCTGGGTCCATGATGTAACACTTCACAATGCTATCTTCGCGTGAGTCAATTGCGGTGATCGTACCATATCGAACGCTTGAAACGAGTGATGGAGCCTCCTCCTTCTTGTTACGAATGTTGAATGCTTGCTGATATATCGGTGACGATTTGTGACTATTCTCCAAGACGCTACTGCCCTTGTTCTCCACCTGAACGTGGAGATGACTATCTGAAGCAAGTTCATAATCAAGGGTTCTTTGTCCATATGGTCCACTCTTCTTATCGAGAGGCTGCCAGTCAGCCCTGATAAGTTGATGAATCCGGCTGATTACCGAAAGCCCTATTGCTTCACCTATCCGTTCCGTAATCTCTATACGTTGATTTTCTACCACCGCCGCGGTGCGGATGGAGTTCGCGTTAAAATCGACAAACCCATCCAGTTCTCTACTAGCTCTTGCTATCTGAGGGGCTAATGACTCATAGGTCGGCAGGTTGATGAGGGTTCTTTTGAGGTTAAAGAGATAGTACGTTAAGAACTCGGCCGTTGATACCTCAATGATGTTGCCGACTACAGGGCTAAGGAGTGGCCCGGCTGGCGATGCGAGTAGTTTCTTCTTCTCTTCATCGTCATAGTAGAGAACTTCTACTTTGAATTGCTCTGGAGCGGAGCCGTCAAGTATCTTCATCTATTGTGCGTTTTAATACCCCCACTCCTCATGCGCCAGCGGCCCCGCGTTTAGCTCTTGCTTGAGCGAGCGCCAATGCGGAATGGCCGTATCCATGATCGCGATGAAGTGATCGTTATGCTGCCGCTCGATGAGATGCGTCATTTCGTGGACCAGCACATATTCGAGGCAGTGTTCCGGCTTCTTGGCGAGTTCGAGGTTGAGCCAAATGCGACCAGCCTTTTCGTTGCATGTTCCCCACTTGGTCCGCATTCTCCGAATGCCCCACTCAGTGACCCTTACACCCAAACGCTTCTCCCATTTTTCTACAAGCGCAGGAAGCATGGCTTTGAGCTGTGCGCGATACCATTCATGCAATGCGCGCTCACGGTATTCCGTAGATGTTCCAGGCCGGACCCGTAGTTCGATTACAGACTTATTGCGAACTTCAATCCGCGCTGGTCCGTCATGTTCCACAACCCGGAGCCGGTAGCGCCGCCCAAACAAGTAATGCGTCTCTCCGCTCACCATTTCACGGGCGGATTGGCGCGGTTGGTTCTCGAACTTCTCTTGCTGCCGCCGAATCCATCCGAGCTTTGTGATGATCGCCAGCCGAACGGCATCATCCTTCAGGCGGAGCGGCGCGGCAACACGCACGCGGCCATTCGGCGGATAGACCCCCAAATGGAGATTCTTGATAGCCTTATGGACGACCTCCACTCGGAGCCCCCGAAGCGTAATATATCGGCGCTCAGTAGTCACTTTGGTGTTTGGCAAGTTCAAGAATCCTCTCCGTCAGTTCACCGTCATTCAACACGCTCTTGATAGCAAGCATGACCCTCCTCGTCTTGACTCGGCTGCTACGCCAATCGGCCTGGGCGCTGTTGCGAATCGCTTGGTCCACGCTGAGAGCAAGCGGTGCATTTCGTTCGAGATTATCATAGAGCGCCCGTTGTGTCGCGGTTTGCATCTTTGGTGGATAGGAGTCACCGGATGATGGATTCTTTACCTTCCGTGCAAGCTCCACGATTTTCGCCAGATACTCACGGTAGTTTATTGCTTCTTTCCGTCGTTGTTCAATTAGCGCGTCCAGCAACTCGGACATCTTCTCATAATACTTCGGATTGATCGGCGTTTCGTCGATTATGAGCTTCCGCACGTTGTTCTCGATCGTCTCCGCAACGGCGTCTTTATCCAATCGAATTCCTTCGGGCAATTCATCAATCGCGCCAACGCCTCTCTCGACAAGAAGCTCCACAAGAGAGAGTTCATCGAAAGCTGAAATCTTTTTGCTGTCCTCTGCCCGAATGTAGGTGTCGATCAAATGCCGCATCGCAGGCTCGTACATTTTGAGGTCGATGTAGTCACCACTGTTCAACTTGACCTCCGTGCGGACCTTCTCGTAGTAATCCACTTCATTCTTCACGGTCTCGATTTCCGAAGCTGAATATCCCGCATCGTCCATTTCGTTGGCAATGTTTGCGAACGAGCGAATGAGCGAGGCGACAAGCTTGTACAGCGTTACCCGCTTCTGTTCGTTATCCTTGAGTTGATCGGCATTGCCGGAATCCTTCGCGCAGAAGTAGTGGAAATAGTCCTCGCTTGCCTTTGGCGGCTTGACTGGTTCGCATAGTGCTTTCACGGCCTCCCGCGCTTCCTCCAAGCGTTCACGGGCCTTCATTAGCCGGTCTTCGAGGAGTCCGGCGACATCCTCCTTCTCATATCCATCGAGAGCACCGGAAGTGTAGTCTTGAACCGCCCCTTCGAGACTTTGGAACAGATCCTTGTAATCTATGATGTAGCCGTATTCTTTATCTTCACCATCCAAGCGATTCACGCGGCAGATAGCCTGGAAGAGGCCGTGGTCCCGCATTTGCTTGTCGATGTAGAGATAGGTGGCCGGCGGTGCGTCGAAGCCTGTCAGGAGCATGTCCACGACGATGAGAAGCTTCATTTGCCCAGGCTCCGCGATGAACTTCTTCTTTACCTGATCTTCGAATGTTTCAACTTTGTGAATTGCTTTGTCCGGGGACTCTCTAAACCAATCGGCAAGCATCTTTTGATAGATGGCATATTGCTGAAGCTTATCGGTCTGGCCTTCGCCGCTCTCCTCACCCTTTAGGTCGTTGGAGGATGGTGCGTATGATGTGACGATCGCGCACTTGCCAGCCAGTCCGCTTGCCGCGAATAGCTCGTAGAGCCTGCACGCCTGATAGATGCTGCCAGAAATGAGAATGGCATTGCCATGATCGCTCATGAGGCGAGGGCGCGTTTCCATGTCGAGCATAATATCGGCAACGATCTTCTGCAAGCGGTCCTGAGAACTGAGCACCCGTTGCATCGTACCCCAACGCTTCTTCAGTTCTGCTCTTGCGACATCGTTCAGGCCGCGGGTTTTGGCTTCAAACCATTGGTCTATCTTCTCCGGGGCAGCGATATACTGATTAATGTCCCGCGCTTCGTAGCGCAAGTCCAGCACAACCCCATCCTTCACGGCTTCATCGAATTTGTAAGTGTGGATGTATGTGCCGAACACTTCGATGCTCTTCTGCTTGTCCGCCTTCAGAAGCGGAGTGCCGGTAAAACCGATAAACATCGCGCCCGGCAATATCGCCTTCATTGCTTCGTGCAGATCGCCAGACTGCGTTCTATGGCATTCGTCCACGAAGACGTACAAATCGCCCTTGGCATGGAAGCCGGCCGGGAGAGCCTTCTTTAGTTCTTGAATGTAAGTCGGAATATCACCTACTTCTTCGCCATCTTCCTTCCCGCCGAACTTGTGAATCAGCGAGCACATGAGAGGCGCTTCGTTCTTGTTGAGAGTAGTGATTAGGTCTGTACCGCTCTTCGTCCGATAGATCTTGCTTTCACCGACGCCCTTAAAGACCTTTTCGATTTGATCGTCCAGTTCGGTCCTGTCAGTGATAATGAGCACACGCGAACCCTTGATGTTCTCAAGAATCCACTTCGCAAGCCACACCATCGTAAGGCTCTTGCCGGAGCCTTGCGTGTGCCAGATGATGCCGCCCTCGCGCTTACGGACGCGCGCCTGTGCGGCCTTCACGCCGAAATACTGGTTATGCCGCGCAAACTTCTTTACCCCGGCATCGAAGACGATGAAATCGTGAATGAGTTCGAGGAAGCGGTGCTTCTCGCAAAGTTGCAGAAGCCCGCAGTCCAGCGGGTTCTCCTCAATGCTGAACTCCTTCCACGTGAGATAATACTTCTCCGGTGTACCGATCGAGCCGTACCGCAGTCCTTCCGAATCGCTGCCTGCCAGGACGAACTGGATCGTCGAAAAGAACGGCTCGATGAACTCCCGCTTCTGATTGTCAAGGTTTTGGCGGATGCCTTCGGACACGGAAACCGTCGAGCGTTTCAGTTCAAGCACTCCCAGCGCAATGCCATTCACGTAGAGCACAATGTCCGGGCGCTTATCGAATGCCGATGGATTCGGAGCGGGGACGGCTACTTCTTCCGCAATCGCAAAGTGATTGTTCTCCGGATGCTCCCAATCAATCAGCCAAACCGTCTCGGTGTTCTCGCCGATGTCAGGCTTGACCTTCACGCCGTAGCGCAGAAGGTTATAGACCTCCTTGTTGCAGGTATAAAGACCGTTGGTTAAATTCCCGGCCTCCTTGTTCAACTGAAATAACGCTCGCCCGATCAGGGTTTCGGAGTAACCCTTGTTTGTCAGGAACGCCCGAAGATATTTCTCTTCGATGTTGCTGTTCTCTTCGCGCGTTTCCCAATTTCCGAGATACTCGTAATGGAGCGAATCGCGAAATAGCTTCACGATCCGGTGCTGCGTTGCGCGCTCGATCTGGCCGACTTTACTCATGCTTCAAATTGATCGTACGGAGACATTCATCTTAGCGCAAATTGATTATGGTCCCGACAGGATAATAGTAAGGATGCTCAACGGCTCTTATCGGGACACTGGTGCCGTCAGGGAAATCTCTATAGAGGATGCTGTTACGAACAACCAAAACACTCTGTGCATTTGCAAGTGCACGTTTGTAGGCCTCCGCAAACGCGGCGTCGGCGAGGTAGGGAAATTGCTCTTCCAATTCTCTAATTTCGGCTTCGGTCATCGTATTCTTGGGTATGCGAAAAATCTGACTCCGCCCTTTCAGGGCTTGCGTCACCAACGCTGCCAATAACCCAGGGTTCCGTCCGCTTGGGGCGGACTCCACCCTGGGCTGCGGGTACTTCGTGCTTCCAGCACGAGGGATGCAGAAGCTGCGGAGCAGCGGAGTACTCGCAGCCCAGGGTGGAGCGAGCATCGCCCACGATGCGAAGCGGAACCCTGGGTGCGAATGAAACCCCAACTGCAAAAGCCCTGAAAGGGCGAAGTCTATCGGGTGGAATGAATGAAAACAACAGGGTGTGCGTCATACAAGCCGTATCCTCCCCGTTAGCAGTTCCTGCATCATCCCTTGCTTGAGCATACGCGTCTTCTCCCGCCTCGCTTCCAGCGCGGCAATTTCAGCGTCCATGTCGGAGATGACGGTGGCGATGGCGGTTTGTTCTGAGAGGGATGGATGGGCGATTGTGTAATTTACAAACGTAGCCGGGTAGAGATGCTTGATTGTCGTACCTCTCGCAAGCGATAGAGTCTTCTTCCGGTATGCTGGAGTGCTAAGGAGATATGATATAAAGCAGGGATTGGAAGCGGACTTCAAAATTATTACTTCTCTTCCAATGGCTACGGGTGTGGTTGCCGTTAATGCTGACGCCTTTCCCGTGTTCTCCGCCATATTTGATGAGCTTGCAATTAGCACACAGGGTTCGCGCGCAATGTATGTTTCAGTCGCGTCATCAATAAACCATTTTATGTGTTTGTAGTCGAGCACTTCCGAAAAGTCCGTGTATAATGCTGTGTATGGAATTGCAGGGATTGTGCCATTGGGTTTTATGTCCTCCTTGAGAACGCCTTTCCCCATTGCGAGACTGCCGATTTCCCCAAGCCTCTTCTCTTCCCACTTCTCGCTAAACCCCGGCAGTCGCCGTTTGCCGGTGAGGAGTTGCTGCATGGCAGCCTGCTTGACGCCCAGCTTCTTCGCAATGAGTTGGTCGAGCGAGCGAATGAGCGCGTCGGTGTCACTGAGGGCTTCGGCGATGGCGCGCTGTTCGGGGAGAGGTGGCTTCGCAATTTTCTTATTCAGAATATCACCCCGCGAGAGTC
>JADGPZ010000222.1 GCA_017882165.1 Candidatus Kapaibacterium sp. | reverse complement strand
CATTCGTCATTCGTCATTGCGGAGGAGTATTCCCGGTGCGTCTCACCCAAAATTCCCTCAACCGATTCGCGCGTCATGCCGAACCGCTCCGCTAAGTTACGAGCCGCGTTTCTATCGGGTACATTCGGAAGGTCTGCCATAGCGGGTCTTAAACGGACGGGTGGAAGCTGTTAGTTCGCATGTCAATAAGAATGCGCCTGTCGCGCGCACGAGTCCGCCACGAGCGTTTGTGCTTCATGAACTGTGGCAATTCTGCTACGCAATCGCCACTTCCTACAGACACCGCAAATAAAATTGATTTCCGATTTTTGTTTGGAGTTCATGAATAGTCCGCCTTTCTTCCTGAAAGAGCGGTTCCCGCGCTCTGCATTTTTATCTTTCTCCGCCGATGCGGTTTGATATTTCATCCTTCATCCCTCAGCCTTCATCCTTTCCCTGAGCTTGGTGCCCATAACTCCACATCCAATATACAAAACCCAAAGTGCAATGTCAAGAGCTGCCAGAATTTGTCACCGATTTTTTTTTGGAAGTTGTGTGCTTAGGAAAGCTACTCGTTCAACAACTGTCATCCTGAACGAGCGAAGCGAAGTGAAGGATCGCATGAGGAAAGACGAGCGACGCTTCAATAGCTGTCATCCTGAGCGGAGTCTTCCGCAGCGAAGCGGAGGAAGACGGAGTCGAAGGATCTTTTGGGGGAAAACCGAAGGGCTAACAAGCGAGAGATTCTTCGACTCCGTAATTCTTCCTTCAGCCGAATTACTTCGCTCAGAATGACAATAGAGACGAATTCCTGAACAAACCCTACTTCGGACGTTACCTCCGCATCCTCTATGACTTCGGAACAGGCGAAGTCTATCGCCGTACTCCTTGAAATGAACTCCCCACACTACATTCTCGCGCGTCACAAGATCAATCGCACCGGATGGCTCAGGGCTGCGGTCTTAGGTGCGAACGATGGTATTCTTTCAACCGCGAGTCTCGTCGTGGGGGTGGCGGCGGCACATGCCGAGCGAGGGAGCATCGTCATCGTCGGGGTGGCCGGACTTGTTGCGGGTGCGATATCCATGGCGGCGGGGGAGTACATCTCGGTCAGCTCGCAGTCGGATACCGAAGAGGCCGATTTGAAAGTCGAGAGCAAAGAACTCGCAACGCACGACGAATTCGAACATCAGGAGTTAGCAAATATTTATGTCGGGCGCGGACTCGATCCGTTGCTTGCCAGACAAGTGGCCGAAGCACTCATGGCGCACGATGCGATTGGCGCACACGCGCGCGATGAGTTGGGCATCAATGAAATGGTCAAAGCGCGTCCGGTCCAGGCTGCCGCTGCTTCGGGCGCCTCGTTTTTCGCAGGCGCTGCATTGCCATTGGTGGTCGTGCTCATTGCACCGTTTGCAATGGTGATCCCTGCGGTTTCCGGTGCATCGCTCGTCTTTCTCGCGGTGTTGGGTGCGGTGGCCGCCAAAACCGGTGGTGCGGGCATCCTGAAGGGCGCGCTACGCGTGACGTTCTGGGGTGCGCTCGCGCTTGCCGTGACAGCCGGCATCGGTGCGCTCTTTGGCACGGTGGTATCGTAGGCTTCACGGCGCTCCCGCGTTCGCCGCGGCGGACTCCGCCGCGAAAGGCGTGCTACCGTTTTGTTGGTTTGACCCCGCCCCCGAAGGGGGCCGCGCTGGGTAGCCCGGCCCGGAAGCGCCGGGGAGCGTATAGTTTTTTGATTTCCGCGCCGCAAAGCGGCCGCCCGAATCCCGCCACTTCATGCGGGGCTTGGTGAGTAACCAAAACCACACGCGACCTGAACGGCCGGTGGGCGGGCACCCCAGGGTTCCGCTCCGCATCGTGGGCGATGCACTCCACCCTGGGCTATTGACCATACACATCGACATCTGATGTGTGCCGGGAAGGGCCTCCTTCCCGGTTGTTTCGGCAGGCGGGTTCGCGCAAGCTGAAGCGTGCGCTACACCCCACAGACTTTTTCTCTCCCTTCGCTGTTAGGGGCCATCCAAGAAAATATGGCAAAGAAACGAATAGTTAAGACAAAGGTAACGGAAGAGGCAACACCAGCAGGAAAGCCAGAGTTAGAGCTGGAAGTGGCGACGGCGGTACAAACCGCCGCGACGGAGCTGGCGCTGCCGAGCGAGAGCACGCATCAGATTCTCGATCTGCCGGAGCGGGTGCCGGTGCTGGCGCTGCGGGACGTGGTGATCTATCCCTATATGATATTCCCGGTGCTGGTGGGCCGGGAGTCGTCGCTGGGCGCGGTGAGCGCGGCGATGAGCCGCGAGAGGTATCTCTTTTTGGTCGCGCAGCGGGATTCGCAGCAGGACGATCCCCGTCCGGATGCGCTCTATCAATTCGGCACGCTCGCCAAGATTTCTCGCATCATCCGCCTGCCAAACGGACTGATGAAGGTGCTCGTCGATGGTCTGGAGCAGGCGATGGCCGTCGAGTACATCGCCGCAGATGGCCACATCGAGGCGAAGATCACCCTCTTGCGCGCAGTGGATGTTCCCCCGGCCGAACTCGAAGCGCTGACGCGGCACACGAGCGAGCTGTTCCGGCAGTACGTCAAGCAATCGCGGACGGTGCCGCAGGAAGTGCTGCTGGCCTTCGAAAACATGTCGCCGATCGACCACGATGGGCCGCGCCGCAAGTTGTTCTATATCGCTGCGCATCTCACGAAGGACTTGGAAAGCAAACAGCACATCCTCGAAATGACGGACGTGCGCGATCAGTACCTGCATCTGAGCGCGTTGCTTGCGACCGAGCTTGACATCCTCAAGATCGAGCACGAGATCGACGAGAAAGTCCAGGATACGATCCAGAAATCGCAGCGCAAATATTTTTTGAGCGAGCAGATTCGCGTGCTGCAAAAAGAGTTAGGCGAGGACATCGAGGAGCAGCATCCGGAGCTTACCAAGCTCGCGGAACAATTAGACGCAGCCCAATTGCCCGAAGCCGCCCGCGCCCGCGCGGATGAAGAGTTGGAACGCCTCCGGAAGACGCCAGCCATGTCGCCCGAGGCGACCGTGATTCGCACCTATCTCGAATGGCTCGCGCAAGTACCGTGGAAAAAGCGGACGCGCGATCATCTCAATCTCGAACATGTCCGCGAAGTTCTGGAGAACGATCACTACGGACTCGAAAAACCGAAGGAGCGAATTCTCGAACATATTGCCGTGCTGAATCTGGTCGAGAAGATGAAGGGACAGATACTCTGTCTCGTCGGTCCTCCGGGCGTGGGGAAGACCTCGCTGGCGCGTTCGATCGCCACGGCGCTCGGCCGCGAGTTCATCCGCATTTCCTTAGGTGGCGTCCGCGACGAAGCAGAAATTCGCGGACACCGTCGCACATATATCGGTTCGATGCCGGGCAAGATCGTGCAGTCGATGAAGAAGGCCGGCGTGACGAATCCGCTCATTTTGCTCGATGAAGTCGATAAGATGTCGATGGATTTTCGCGGCGACCCGAGTTCGGCGTTGCTCGAAGTGCTCGATCCCGAGCAGAACAACACGTTCACCGACCATTACTTAGAAGTCGAGTACGATCTGAGCAACGTGTTCTTCGTGACCACGGCGAACGTGCGGTACAACATCCCGCTGCCGCTGGCGGACCGGATGGAGATCATCGAGCTTCCCGGTTATCTGGAGCACGACAAACTCGAGATCGCGAAGCGGCAC
>JADGPZ010000112.1 GCA_017882165.1 Candidatus Kapaibacterium sp. | reverse complement strand
CTGGGCGGATTGGCTGTTCGCGCTCAGGTGCCCCCCATTTATGTCGGCGGCGGGTTGGCCGGTTCGTTCAATATGCACCAACTGAACCTGCCGGTCTATCGCGATGGAGACACAATGTGTGGGGTCTTTCAAAGCGGGACAAGCATTCTTCCGAACGGATTTCTGACCTACGAGCAGCCGCTCGGCTCGCCAGCATCGTCATTCTGGATTGCCCCGCGATTGCACTTTGCAAGTCTGGGTGCGCTCATCACGACACCCGCTACCGATAATGCGAATGGGCGCGATGTCACGAAAGTCGATAGTCCGCTTGTTGCCACATCCCGGGTGCATCATCTCGATGCCAATATCCTTTCCCTCGGGCTTGATCTCTTTTTCAAGTATCCGTTAAGCTCCCGGCTCTTCCTCATCGGAGGACCCAGTGCCAGCTACCTGCTTCGGCGGGATGCGACGAGGACCGAGATTATCACGGACCCTCCCGGTGCCGTGTTCTCGAATGGATCCAGCACTCGCACGCTCGAAAGTGGCCAGATCGCGAACAGCAACAGCATCATGGCATCGGCCACACTCGGTACGTCGCTGGATATGCCGCTCTCACCCAAAGTCATCCTCGCTCCGGAATTATCGTTCACCTATCAGCTGACGAGTATTCGCTCCGATTACAAGTGGCGCATTATGTCCGTTACGCTCGGTGCCGCGATCAAGTTCAACGTGGCTCGGGAGCCGGTGCTTCTCGTGATTCATAACGAACCACCGCCACCACCTCCTCCTCCGCCGCCTCCGCCGCCACCACCTCCGGAAAAACCGAAGAGTGAGATCACCGGCAGCGTGCATATTGCTGGCGTTGTGAGAGACTCTACCGGTCAGGAGCGCGAATTCCCAGTGCCGCAACTCCGTGTGGAGGAGTTCGCGCGCCGCGAAGCGTATCCGACGCTGAGTTACCTCTTCTTCAGCGATGGGAGCGCTGCGATTCCCGCGCGCTATCATCGAATCACCGCGAGCGATGCGAACGCATTCGACCCAGTGAGTCTCTCCGGCAAGACCTCGCTGGAGGTTTATCATGAGGCGCTCAATATCGTTGGTTACCGGATGCGTCAAAATCCCAAGGCTTCGATTGCGCTCACTGGTACGAGTGCAATGTCGGGAAATGATGCGACGATGGGCACGCTTGCTCGTGACCGCGCGGAAGCAGTGAAAGGCTATCTGATAAGTGTTTGGGGCATCGAGCCAAAGCGCATTCTGATTGCTTCGGAAGGCCTTCCGAAGAGTCCATCGAGTCTTGGAACGGCGGAAGGTTTGGACGAGAACCGTCGTGTCGAGATCACGTCGAACGACCCGGGATTCCTCGATCCGCTCACGGTCGAAACGATCGACCGGACGATGAACCCGCCAAAGATACGGTTGCGGAGCGTGGAGTCATCCCGTTATCCACTCGCGCAAAACGAGCTTGTGCTCCGGCAGGGGAGCCGAGGGCTTGCCCATTTCGATGGCGCCGTGGCAACCCAGGACTGGACTCCCGCGCAGAACGATCTGCCGCGAACCGATCAGCCGCTCGTTGCCACCCTCACGCTCAAAGACGACCAGGGTGCCACGTTCGAAACGAGTGACACCGCACGCGTCGAACAAGTGACCATCAAGCACAAGCGCGAGGAGCGCGTGCATGACAAGATCGTGGAGCACTACAATCTCATCACGTTCGATTTCGACAAGTCCGATCTCGAAGATCGCTCGCGCCGCATTATTCGGGAGATCGCACAGTCGGTAACGCCGAACGACAAGATCGTGATCTTAGGCTACACGGATATGACCGGCGAGCGTGCACACAATCTCGATCTTTCTCAAGCGCGTGCGAAGAATGTTGAAGCCGCGCTCCGCAGCGCACTCGGCACACGCGCTGCGACCGTCCAATTCCAGACCCAGGGCGAGGGGATGACGAACCTCATGGACAACCAGTTGCCTGAAGGACGATTCCTTTCACGGACGGTGTTCGTCGAACTGCAGAAGCCAGTGGAGTAGCAATGTTTTTGAGACTCGGAACATTCCGGGGTCCTCGCGTGTCGGTACGAATAGAAGTATGTCTTTTCACGAAATCCGACCTATGATTGTCCGATTCCTGTCGCGCTATTCGATCGTCCTGCTCGTCTCATTGCTTATCGCGCGAGATGCCGGCGCAACGTGGACCAAAACTCATCCGGTTCCCGGCACCGCTCGCATCTATGCTTCGTGGTTCTTCGACCCGATGAATGGGTTCATCGGCTACAATATCCAATCGGTGACACCGGTCCTTCGCACGTTCGATGGAGGTGTGAACTGGCGTGCGGTCACATTTCAGCCCGCATTGACGGTCGGGATGACACATAAGGTCACCGACATTTGGTTTCGGGATTCTCTGACTGGTTGGATGACCATGGACTGGCAGAAGGACCTGACGGACGGCGTGTTATGGCATACGTCGGATGGGGGAGCGACCTGGGTTCAAATTAAGACTGTAACCTCGATGATGACGCCGAGTTGCGTGTGGCAAACGGCTGCAATGACCACTGTCACGGAGTCAAACGGTCTTGGCCTTTGGAGGTCAACCGATTCCGGTGCGACGTGGGTGACCTCCATCGGTACACAAATGAACGGTCTCGGCTTTATCGGGAATCTGATTGGCGTTTGCACAGCAGATAAGAACAACTGGTTTCTCTATACCGCCGATGGTGGAGTCAATTGGACCACACCTCCGGCCGGTTCGAATTTTAAGCATGAAGCTTGGAGTGTCTATCCGTGGAGGAAGGCTGGCCTGTTCATTGCTGTGCCGGAAGATAGCGCCCAGGGTGGAGGTTCCTTCGTTTATCATACAAAGCCATATTATCCCGGCTTGTGGACGAAAGGCAGGACCAAACTTCCGTTTCGAACCAATGGCCATATTGCGGGTGTCGACAATGTAATCTATATACAGAACTCCGGCTCCATGCCGGGTCCGGATTCCGGGCTCTACCGCTCGATGGACACAGGCAACACCTGGACACCCGTCGGTGGGCCAAACGAGGACTTCGATGTTCGATTCTCGGTCACTGGATGTGGCGATGTGGTCTACGCTTTCGACAACTACGGCAACATTTACAAGACCACGGATGGCGGAGACGGTTTTCCCATTCCGCAGTGCGTCTTTATCGACAAAGACACACTTCGTCCGGTGCTTTCGGCTGTATGCGATTCCGCGAGCAGCAAGTATTGGCTTCACAATACGAACTACGGCGCAATCTTCATTCAGGATATTCGCATCATTGATACTGTCCGCAAACCGTGGAAGTCCACGGCTGTCTATATCGACAGCTTCCCCGCGCCGTATGCTTCGATCAATCCTGGCGATTCGGTTGCGTTCGATCTCGGTTGGCGGCCTATTCGCATGATGGATTCGACGGGATCAGACAGTGCGACGCTCCGCGTGATCTATTTCACAACCTACCTAAATCGGTTCGATACGATATACCGGGCGATCAAATTGAGTGCTTTCTCAGCCGCCGCTCAATATTCACTGAGTATATTGTCTGTCCGCGCCGACTCCGTCTCGCCGTGCGTCACGTTCGATACGACGCTATCGCTCACCAATGTGGGATGCGATACGCTGCGACTCACGAAGATGCAGCTTTCGTTTTTGTCGCCATACACATTGCTCGACTCGGCAGGTCAGCCCATCAAGCTTCCTGCGCGCATTCCACCAAATGTCACGTTCAAATTCCGCTTGCGTGACTCGGCCGTGACCTTGAAATCCGTTGCGGACTCGATCCGGCTGACCATGCACTATCAAGGGCATGATACGTCTGCGACCGTCAAAGTTGAATTCAGAGGTCAGTATTCATCGCCGCTGGCGGCGGCGTTGCCCACCATGCAGTTCGATTCGCTCGCAACCTGCATAACGATGGATAGCACCGTGTTTATCTCGAACAGTGGCTGCGAAACGTTCTCCATTACGCAGGTTGACCTGACCGGGACCGACTGGACCCTGCTCGACACCAACGACAAACCCATCAGCTATCCCATCGCCGTGCCACCAGGCACGCATGCCGCCTTCATGCTTCGCTTCGGACCGAAGGTTGTCGGCGCCAAGTATGGATCACTCAAACTCCACATTCAGTATCTGGATTTAGTCACCACCCATACGATGTCGCTTGCCGGCACAGGGGTGGATGTCGGTATATTTGCGTATCTCAAAGCGTTTGATTTCGGTGGAGTTTCCGTCTGCGCATATTCGGATACGACCGTCACCTTCCGCAACACATCGTGTAGTGCCATTACCCTCCAGCGCTTCTCGGCGTCCGGTGAATTCACGCTGCTCGATTCTGCGCTCATCCCATCCAGTGTGAAGCCCGGAGGTGCGCTTTCGTTGCGCGTCCGTTTCAAGCCCGGAACGAAGACGGGTCAAACCGGCCAGGCGATCATTTGGTATTTGATGGATGCAAAGTCCTATGCTGACACGCTGGCCTTTTCCGGTATTGGAACATCCGGGTTCTCGACGTTTGAAACACTACCAGCACTTGCTACGGAAGCTTTTGCGGCCCGCACCGAGTGCGATCACACCGATTCCGTGTCGTTCTCGATTCATAATTCAGGCTGCGACACAACACGCATCACTGCGCTGACTTTGGATGGCAATCTTGGAACAGCATTCCAGGTATCATCGGACAAGAGTTTGCCTGCGCTGATCTTCAAGGATTCGCTTGTGGTCAAGTTGGCAATCTCGACGCTGGTGCAAGGGAATTACACGGGCAATCTGCACCTCCAGTTTACGCTTGCCGATGGCTCGACGCACGACACGCTCGTGCCGGTGACGCTGAACGTTACGCGCGGTCCCCGATATATGGCGATGAGCACAATGCCGATTAGGTTCGACACCATCACCGCTTGTGTGAGCCGTGACACTACGATTGTCTACACGGATACCGGCTGCGCGGCCTTCACCGTTTCCGAACGGAGTATTTCCGGCGCCGGGTTTACATTGACGAAGCAGGGAAGCGACCCGTTCGTTATCAAGCCAGGACAAAGTGACACGCTCCACATCCATTACGATGGCTCCGTGTCCGGTCCGATTCAAGCTACGATCACAATCAAGTCCGATGCAGATGTGACCCCGGACAGGCAGATCGCAGTAAGCGCCTTCGCTTTGCCCGGAGATACCGTTCGATTTGTTCTCAAGGTCTCGAACATGCCGGTCAAAGCTGGCGAGACATTCACGGTCGGTCTCTATCCCGACCGCACTGTGAAACTGGCGGGCATCACCGCGATCTCCGGCGTGCTCGCATACTACGACGATGCTTTCAACATCTTGAGTGGCCCGAATGCGATGCCGAGTACAACGATCAGCACGTGGAATGCCCCACGCATTGGCCGGAGCCTGCGCGGGACCTTCAAGGTTTCGAACGCTGCGGGACTCAGCCTCGATACGAATGTGCCACTGATTTCGCTCCAGCTTGAAGCGCTTGTAGCGGATTCCGTCGGCGGTGATATCTTCGTGGATTCGCTCCATCTAACCGGAGCGAGCGCAAATGCAGCGGATTGTATGGTGTCGAATTTGTTTGCGAGCGTGCAGACGAGTATGGCTCCGCTCTGCAACGACAGCATCCTGATTGGTGCGCTCAGAGGTCAGGGGTTGCTGCTTATCACTCCGCCAAAACCGAATCCCGTCACGGCCGAGAATGATTTCTCAGCCAATCTCACGCTCCGCGCCGGAGCCGATGGCACCGCTCGAATCGAGATCTGGGATGCCATAGGACGTCTCGTTTCACGAGAAGACCTTGCACTCCAGCGGGGCGCGAATGACCACCAACTTAGATTTGGTAACGCGCCATCCGGCAGATACTCATATCTTGTACGCTTCTTCTCTGCAAGCGGCGAGGGGCAGGCGCGAGGGTCGGTGATGCTGATGCGGTGATGGTGCCGCCCAATTTGTCTCGGAGGACTCCGCTTCGGGACAATCTATGGCTTGTCCGCGTTTAGCGGCCCGTCATGGACTTGCTCGACAAGCTTACACAGGTACATCAACGCTTCCAGGCGATGGAGCGGGAGTTGGAAGACCCGGCCATCAACTCGGATATGGACAAGCTGCGCACCCTCTCGAAAGAGCGGCGCGCGCTGGAGTCTGTCGAAGTCGCGTACCTGAAATATTCTCGCCTGCGGCGCGATCTGGATGGTGCTCGCGAACTCCTGAAAGAGACGCGCGATCCCGAAATGCGCGCCATGGCCGAGGAGGAGATGAAGGGGCTGGAAGAAAGCCGAATCGCGATGGAGGAGGACATCAAGTTTCTCCTCATTCCGCCCGATCCCAACGACTCGCGCGACTCGATCATCGAAATTCGCGCCGGCACCGGCGGCGACGAAGCAGGCCTATTCGCCGGCGACCTCTTCCGGATGTACTCCCGGTTTGCCGAGCTGAAGGGGTGGAAGCTCGAAGTCATCGACGCGAACGAAGGGAGCATGGGCGGCTACAAGGAGATTGTGTTCTCGCTCTCGGGCACGGATGTCTATGCCAAGATGAAGTATGAGTCGGGCGTCCACCGCGTGCAACGCGTACCGGCGACGGAAACGCAAGGGCGCGTTCACACGAGCGCGGCAACCGTTGCTGTATTGCCGGAAGTAGAAGAGGTGGACGTTACAATTAACCCGAACGACGTGCGTGTCGATATTTTTCGCTCGGGTGGCAAGGGCGGACAGAACGTCAACAAAGTTGAGACCGCGGTACGTCTCACACATATCCCGACCGGCATCGTCGTAAGTTGCCAGGAAGAGCGATCGCAACTAAAGAACCGGAACAAAGCGATGAAGGTCCTGCGCGCGCGAGTCTACGAAAAGACGCAGCGAGAAGCCGAGGAGAAGTACGCCGCCGAACGGCGCTCGAAGATCGGCTCGGGCGATCGCTCGGAGAAGATCCGCACTTACAACTTTCCGCAGAACCGTCTGACCGATCACCGGATCAACCTCACGGTCTATAATCTCGCTGGCGTCATGGAAGGCGATCTCGACGAAGTGATCGAAGGACTGCGTTTGGCCGATAGGGCGGAGAAGCTGTCAAATGTCGGATAGAACCGGGATTCCGCTGATTAAGACGGATTACGCGGATTGATTTTAGGATTGGCGTTTCAAATCTCTTGCCTGATTTACGGAAGCAAGATTAGTCATTACGGTGTTATCATATTACAAACTCCACCAGGAGAGCCTTCGAAAATCCAATAATCAATCCGCGTAATCCGTCTTAATCAGCGGAATCCCGGTTCTTTCTCATGCACTACTACTACACCTACTTTCCGAAGGTCCGCGAGATCGAAATCCCCGACGCCAGTCTGATCGGCGTCTTCGGACCACTCGAAACCGCACATGGCGATCGAGAGAAGCTGATCCGCGAAGCCTTCGATCGGCCCGTCAACAGCCCGCCACTCGAGCAACTTGCCACACCGGAGGATCAGGTTGTCATCGTGCTCGATGACGCGCTGGAGCCGACGCCCACGGTCTTCCCGTTTTATCACGTGATTCAGTCGCTTCACGCGGCAGGTGTGCCGGATGGGAACATCACGGTCCTGATCGCGAATGCGGGACATCGCGCTTCGACGAAAGTCGAAGTTGAGCGGAAGATGGGCGCAGAGATGCACACGCGATTTCCGGTCTACCAGTCGGCCCTGAACGCGCGGGACGATAGCTGGCACACGTTCGGGACCGTCCGCACAAAGGGCGGAATCGTCAGCGTTGTTGCCGATAGGCGTCTGCGGGATGCCTCGCTGATTATCGGAATTGGAGGGACGTATCCCTCTCGTTTCAAAGGGTTTACGGGCGGCGGCTCACTTATTTTCCCGGGCCTTGGAAACGAGGACATGAGGGGTGAAATATCTCTCGAAAGTGCCGAACAGCCTGCTGGTGAAGTGCTCGGTCACACAGATAATCCCGGCCGCCAGTTGGTCGGACAGTTGCTGGAGTTCATGCCTGCGTTCAAGTTTTGCGTGGATGTCGTTGTCGATCGTTCGCTCTCGATGGTCGCCTGTGTGGCCGGTGCGCCGCAAAGCGTCTATCGCGTGAGCGCCGATGTGGCCGCTCGCATGACAAACTTTACGATCCCGGAAGCAGCGGACATTGTCGTGATCGACTCGCATCCATTCGACGCGAACATCTTTCAGGCTGCGCACGCCCTATACGCTGCGATAGGTGTGTTGAAACAGAGTGGGGAGATTGTCATTGTCTCGCCGCTCAACGAAGCGATCTCTCCCCATTCCGGCGAGCTTGCCAAGCAGATTACGAAGACGGAAGAGGGACTGATCGCATCGAGCCGAAAAGGCGACCTGTCACACTATCCGTATGCTGGCGCGCAGCTTGCCGCGATCCGGGAGGTGATGGACCATGCGTCGCGCGTTACCTTCGTCACGCATGGTGCTGGCATGTACGATCCGGGCAAGTTTGGCTTCGCAAAGAGCGATGACGCGCAAGCGGCGCTGAATGCGGCCCTATCCCGCAAGCCCAACGCGCGCATTGCCCTCATCGCGCATGGAGGACTGGCCGTGCCGCGGGTGGCTAAGTAAAGCTACTTCTTCAAGAACTTCGCGATTCCCTTCCGCATGTCCTCGGTCCCGCGGACGAGGGCATTCATCGAGGCGGCATATTCGAGGCCTCGTGGAGGCTCATGCCGTGTTGCGCCGCGAGGAGTGACATCGAGAGTGCGACCTCGCAACCGATGCCCACCAATACATTCTCACTGCTCGTGGCAATAGCCTTTGCTCGAAGAGTCTTGTGAAAGCAAGAACTAATATTTCAGCTTCACAATGACCTTTCGGAGCGGCTTATCGTTAGGGCAGTCATAGTCCAGGGCAAAAATATCGTCCTCACTGTTCGACGAATGAATTCTGCTCAATTCCCACCAATCTTGCATGAAATCTTCTCGAATAAGGGAATAGGATCGCTTCGTTTTGAGAAGCAATGCATAGTGCGGCTTGTAACAATGACCGCTGCCTACGAGTGGTGTAACCCAATAAGAAGCAACTGCCACAGCAGGATTGCGATTGCTCAATCGATAAATGGTGTCGAAATCGATCGTCAAATGATCGAATTCGGACTCGGGAACATCCCCCGGGAGAACCTCCCCCATGATGAAGTATCCGTTCCTTCTAAAATGTAGATTAACGATACGCTTCGCTTCTGCGACAGTTATTTGAGTTTCGCTCGAATCGCGATGATTCGGGGAATATCGTAGGTCAATTGCTTTCACATAGTATGGGAGCTGGTTTGTGATTATTGTAGTATCGCTTTGAGACAACGTATCAGGAATATCGAATGTGTCATTTACGTGCTCATGCCGTTTAGAGACTGGTTGCTCACTCAATGTTGCCCTCATGGAATCGCTATGTCGAGCAATAGCAGAATTGCTACGTGCGCCGGAATCTGGGGACGGCGCACGTTCCTGGCGCGCGCAGGAGGCGAACGCAATTGCGAGAACAAGAACGTACCGAATCACTTTGCCTTAGATAAGAATTTGGCAATTCCCTTCCGCATGTCCTCGGTCCCGCGCGCGAGAGCATTCATCGAGGCGGCATAGTCCAGGCCGGCTTCGAGGCTCATTCCGTGTTGCGCGGCGAGCAGCGATTTCGTGAGAGCTATTGCGCTTGGCGAGTTCTTCGAGACTTGCAGGGCATACTCCTGCACCGAGGCTTCGAGCGTGGCACACGGGACCACATACTGCACCAGCCCAAGTGAGTAGGCTTCCTCCGCGGTGATCTTGCGAGCAGAGAGCAGCAACTCGCGTGCGTGCTGCTCGCCGATCTTGCGGACGAGGAAAAGAGAGACAAGCGCTGGTATGAAACCAATCGCTGTCTCGGTGTAACCGAACTGCGAATCGTCGGCCGCGAATATCACATCGCAGACGGTCGCCAGCCCACAGCCCCCAGCCAGCGCCGCCCCATGCACTTGCGCGATGGTGAACTTCGGGAAGGTGTAAATCTTCCAGAGCAAGTCCCGGAGCACACGCGAGTCGGCGAGGTTCTCCTCGGGGCCATTCTCGGAGATTTTCTGAAGGTAGGAGAGATCGGCTCCGGCGCTGAAGACATTGCCTTGGCCCGTCAGGATGACGACCCGCACGTCCAGGTCGCCAGCAAGCTCATCGAAGGCTTGAGACAGCTCACGCATCAGCTCCGGCGAGAGCGCATTGCGCTTCGCCTCGCGCGTCATGGTGATGGTGGCGAGGGGATGAGATTTGGTGATCGTAAGTTGTTCAGACATTTGTGATATTAGACGCGACTCGGGAGATTAGAGTTCTCGATACCGAAGAATTGGATTTTGCGACTCATGTAGCACCGGACCTTCAGGTCCGGTGTCATTATAGCACCAGACCTAAAGGTCTGGTGCTACACGTCGGATAGACCGGGGATCTCCTCCGCCAGGTATGTATACGGCCAATCCTTCCAATGCTTGCACAGCCCGGCCACGACGGGGTTCTGAATAATATACCGTACCACACTCGCCATCGCGATGAATGTGGTCGTGATTCTCGTCTTGCCAAAATGGAGATTCGGAGCCACTAATCTTGAGGCAATGAAATGCGGTAATCTGCTTGATCCGTTTCATCACCTCGTGCAGTGAGTGTGGATCGATAGGGTGACAGAGTAGGTGAACATGATTAGGCATGACCGTGAAGCAGTCGATATGTGCGCGGTCGGTCTGTTCGAGAA
>JADGPZ010000221.1 GCA_017882165.1 Candidatus Kapaibacterium sp. | reverse complement strand
CTCCGCAATGGGAATCGGGATCGTCTGCGAGGGATCGACATCGCTCCGTGCAATCAGTACATTGCCATGGAAGCCCATTGGCTTCGTGGAATATTCGAGGACTTGCAGATTGGGATCGAAGGGCGCGAGGAAGCTGGCACCCGCTGCAATGACGATGAGAAGAATCGTAATCGTCAGCCCCAGCATCGCCAGCTTGTTCCGCCGCAGACGACGCCAGGAGTAATACCATAGCGAGTGCGGCGTGGTCTTGAGAATCGACTCATTCTCCGCGCGACGGCGGTCGGTCTCGGCCTTCGTCAGGCGCCCTGGACTGGTCATGATGTCTGGGTTGGCCATCAGCTTAGCTTCACGCGCGGATCCAAACGCGCATAGACAATGTCCACGATAAAATTCACCACGACGAAGATTGCCGCCGAAAAGATAACCGTCCCCTGAATAAGCGGGAAGTCGCTCCGAAGAATTGCATCGACCGCCTGTAGACCAATCCCCGGCCAGTTGAAGATGTATTCGATGAAGTACGTGCCAACCAGGAGTCCGGCAAGCCAGGCGCTTACCGTGGTTACGACCGGATTTAGCGCGTTGCGGAGTGCGTGGCGATAGACGATGCCCTTCCAGCCGACGCCTTTTGCTTTCGCGGTGCGGACATAATCGCTCGAAAGCGTTTCGAGCATACTCGATCGCGTCACCCGCGCGATGATCGAGACGGGTCGGAGTGCCAGTACAAACATTGGCAAGATCAGATATTCGAGATGCAACTCGTCACCTTGCCACATATAACCCGAGACCGGCAGCCAATCGAGCACCGCGCCGAAGAGCAGCATCGCGAGCAATCCCATGACGAACGCCGGTACAGAAATGCCAACCAGTGCGAATAGCATGGTGGCATTATCGATCAAGCTGTAAGCTTTGACGGCACTGATGATCCCAATGCCGATGCCGAGAATCGTCGCGATGACCATCGCGCTGATCGAAAGCGTAGCCGTCGCGCCGAAGCGCTCCCAGATACTTGTCAGCACGGGCCGATTCGAAGACCAGGAGCGGCCCAAATCGCCTTGTGCGACATCGCCGACGAACCGGACATACCGTTGCCATGCCGGGAGATCGAGTCCAAGCTGATGCCGGATCGCCGCCTGTGTTGCGAGATCGGCGCGCTGGCCCTGCATCATGCGCGCCGGATCGGGCAGCAGGTTCATGATGAGGAATACCACGGTCACCACGCCAAAGATGACGAGGACGGAATAGATGAGCCTTCGGATGGTAAAAGATAGCATCGAGATCTGACGAACACGAATCGCTGAAGTTGTATTCTATTCGAGTTTCACGGCCGTGCCATAACAGAGCACTTCGGTTACACCGCCCATGATCTCGGTCGCATCGTAGCGCACGCCGATGAGGCCGTCCGCGCCGAGTTGTTCCGCGTGGGCGATCATCTGCTCGTAGGCATCGATGCGCGTGCGCTCGCAAAGCTCGGTGTAAATGCTGATGTTGCCGCCGAAGATCGTTTGCAAGCCTGCGGCGACCGTGCCGACAATCGAGCGCGAGCGCACGATGATGCCGCGCACAACCCCAAGATGCTTGGTGATCCGTCGGCCCGCAATGTCAAAAGACGTACTGATATTGGAATGGTCCATCTTCAAAGTTTCCTTTCTGTGCTGCAATATAGGATACAATCAAGCCACAGAGCGCAATTCACGCCGACCGCCTGCGAATTGATTATATTTGCAGCGAAGACATGGTGCTTCGCATAAAAGCGAGGTGAAAAGGGAATCTCGTGACGGCTGAGTGATCGGCCTCATTCGAGAGCTGCCCCGCAACTGTAACTCCACGAGGGCGCGGAAACCGCGCCACTACAAAGTCCACTGGGTCTCACGACCTGGGAAGGCACAACGGAGAAGCCAGGAGACCTGCCATGTCACAGAAAGATCATCTGCCTTCGAGGGAGAGGCAACGGTCGTACTGGCTCCGGCTTGAGCGCGCGCACTCGCGTTTCTATCAACCGGCATCCGCTCGTACTACTGCCCGCTCCCGTGAAGGTCAATCACGAGGGAAATTCATTTCGTGCGGCAGGCTCTGCGTCTATTCAGCCTTCTGATTGTGCTGCTCTCCGCAGCGGGGATCGTGCACGCCCAAACCGAGGATACAATCAAGCACCTTCCGCCAAAGTCGATCGAGGTAACGGCGAAGCGTGAGGCCGATCTTCAGGTCGTGGACTCTCGCACGGTCCAGACCAAGCCGGTAGCCGAACTGGTCCAGGAAACGGGATCGACACTTGTCTCGGATGCTCTGCGTGCTATGTCGTCTGCGCTCGACATTCGGCGGTATGGGCCGCTGGGAAGCATTGCGATTCCAAGTTTCCGCGGCTTGCCGGCGGAGTACACGATCATCTATCGCGATGGCATTCGTCTGACCAACGAGCAGCTTGGCCAGACTGACCTTGGCCAGCTTGCGTTGCGCGGAGTTTCTCGGATAGAGCTAATACCAGCTTCGACAGCGGTTCTGCTTGGTGGCGATGCCATCGGAGCAGCAATCAATCTGGTGAGCCAGCAGCAGGATAGCATACTCTGCCGGGTGGGTAGTGCCCAAACGTATTACGACCGAGGCAGCGGCCTGCCGGAGAATTCGTATTACGCGGAGTTTGCAGGTCGCCCGGATCAGAATCTCTCTATCAGCGGCGGTGCATCGCTCGACCGATCGACAGGGCGCTATCCGTTCTTAGACACGAGCATCGGGCAGTTCGTCACTCGTGAAAATAGTGACGCACTGCTGCAAGGCGCGCATCTGAGCGCGCGGTGGTTGCCGGATACCTCCAGTTCACTGGAGCTGAATTCTAACTATTTCTATGCCGACCGTGGTGTTCCCTCAAGCGCCTCCATCACGGGTCGAGGTGCATCGAACTTTCGGGCGAGGCAGTCCGATCAGCAGGAATTTGTCACATTGCGCGGAGAGCGGATATTTGGCGAGCTTCAGACCGGGTTCGAGGCCAGCTATCAGTTTCAAGAGAATACCTACACTGATCCGACATACCCGCTTGCCGATAAGGCCCTCATCGGGATGACATCCATTAATCTGCGAGCCGCTCTCCCGATATCGGACGCTGTTCGGTTCTACTCCGGACTCGATCTCATCCATTCGAGACTAACGGGTAACACCAACGCGCTATCCACGTCGGACTCGATCGTCGATCGAACGCGCATTGCAAGCTATGTGGCTCTGAAAGCTTCGCCCTGGACAGCAGTCACTACCGCCGCGTCGGTGCGATGGGAGGCTATCTCTGGCGTTTCGGGGCCGCAGTTCCTTCCGCAAGTGTCGCTAACGTACCAGCCCGTCACAAACTTCACAGCAGATCTGGCTTATAGCCGGGCATTCCACGCCCCAACGCTGAATGACCTTTACTGGAAGGGTGGTGGCAATCCCAATCTGCATTCCGAGTTGGCGAACACGGGCCAGATTCAAGTCCAGTGGCAACCTCAATTGCCGATCGTTGACCTGTCTCTGGGACTCACCGAGTTCTACGCCTCGATGCAGGATCAAATCTTGTGGATTCCCATCACATCTCAGCTGTATCGACCGATCAACATCGATCAAACACAGACGGAGGGGACGGAGATCACGATCAAAGGGAGTGTCAGCATCACTCCACGAATCCGGTTGAGCGCACAGGAGAGTTACACATGGATGCGCGCGATGAACCTCACGCCGGGGTCGCAGGACTACGAAAAT
>JADGPZ010000111.1 GCA_017882165.1 Candidatus Kapaibacterium sp. | reverse complement strand
GTGTTGGAGAGACCGGCCTGGTATCCCAAGAATGTATTCTGACCGCTCGTGTTGCTCGCGCCTGCTCCCACTCCCGCAAAGAGATTATACAACCCCGGATTCGTCGTCAGCACCGTGCTGCCGCCGATTTGATAGTCTGTGGCCGAGTTGATATGCGTGCCGGAATACGAAAGTGTTGTGCCGTTATCGGTCACGAGCGAATTGCCCTGCGCGGTCGCGCTGGTCCACTTCGGGATCGTGTTCGCGGTCCCGGTCCCGGTGATGAATCCGAGTACCGTGCTCGAAGTCGGCTGCCAGGAGCCTTGCACGCCGCCGGGATAGTTGTTCGGAGCGGGGCCGGTCGTGTTCGGCGAGACCCACGTGAGGATCTGATTCGCCGCGGTGCCCGCGTATGTGAAGCCCGATGCGGGGCTGCCCACGGGCGGGATCGGAATCACGAACGGGATATTACCGGTCCATCCGCCCGCCGGAGTTTGGATCGTGATCGTGTGGCCGGAGCCATCGTCAATGATGAGCGATCCGGCGCCGACGGAGCGCGTCTGGCCGTGCGCAAGACCAGACAAGAGGAGGATGCTCACGATCGCTCCAAATGTCGAGAATGTGTAAGAACGTAGCACGACACTTCCCGTGCGGGTTCGGCACGGGGCAAAAGAATTCAGTTGTTTCATATTCACTCCTTTGATACGAAGAATCCGAAAAACTCAGATTCCGATGATGGCGCGACAAGGAGTGCGACTGTGCGCGATGCACATGTAGGTACACCACAAAAATACACACATAATTCAGGAACGTCATAAAAACCAAGTTTTCATATTGTCTGTGGATGATCGATCATCCACACTGCCCGAATGACAAGCTTTTCAAACCCTCGGCGTCGTTTTCCTTCTCTTCTGTGTTTGGGGAGCTGTGAAAGTTCTCCGGGCGTCGGTTTTTGCAGCGGTGGGATGCCTTTTGGGTCTTGCCCCAGCTTGCCTCTTACCCTCATCCGCAAGAGCATCCGGCGAAATCGCCGTGGTTCGCTCGCCGGAGGAAATTCCCGAGGGCGACGAAATAACGATTGTTGTCTCAGCGACGGCCCGTGAGGTGGACATCGACCGCGTCCTCGCACTCCAGTATCCCGACACCTGGAAACCCAAACGCGCCTGGCGTGTCGAGGCAGGCGGGACTTCGCACCTTGCAATCATTCCCGACCCCGAAATTCAATCGCTTTTCGCTCCAGAGAAAGGCCAAAAAGTGATCGCGTTGGCAGATTATCTGGGTGACTTCAATCCGGAAGCAGAAGGAGTCGCATACTTCATCGTGTTTCGAACTCGGCCCACCTCCGTGTCCACGTCAAGCAGTGTGAGTCTCACTGCTACAATCAAAGCAGCGCTTGTGGAGCGGGCGAACCCGGATGCTCCGCCAGTAATCGACCCAAAAACGAAACGGCCAAAGCCCGTGAACTCGACGTGGCACTTGGCTTTCCCGGCTCGGCCAGATTTCTCGTTCGCAGGTGCATGGTTCAAACGCCTCGTGGCAACGGTCAAGCTCGAGCGCGTCATCAAGACGGCTCGGTCCTTTACGACCGAAGGGCGGCAGGATGGAACCGCGGAATTGCGAACGAGTCCGGAAGCCTTGCGAGAATACTTCCGGCATCCGTTTTCCATTCAGTTCTGGCTTCGTTCGACAGAACCGGAGCAGACATTCCTGACGATGCATGGCAGCGATAGGAGCGAGATTTCTGTGTCGGCGGGTCTCCTGGGACAGCCAGCGATCCTACTCAAGCGGCCTCAGCCGAAACCCATTCTACAGACGCGAGGAATTGTCAACGATGGTGTCTGGCACAATCTGGTATTTTCTCGAGACTCGCTCGGGAAGCTCCGGCTGTTCTTCGATGGCCAGCCGCCCAGCGTAGTTGATGTGCCAAAGGCGTTCCTTGCAAACGTCTCTTCGATCGCGCTCGGTGATAGCACGAGCGAAAATGATTTTGCACTCGACGAGCTTCGGCTCATGCACGGCGCATACCGCGAGCCGGTGGAATTCGAGCGATCCATTGCAACGCATGCACGTGACACCGTGCAAAATGCGTTCGCGATCTTCCACTTCGATGATTTTTCGAATGTTGCGCGATCGAGCGTCCCATTGTACGTGCAATCCCAAGCCGTCACCGCAGAGCCTGTGCCGATCTACTTCGCGCTTGACAGTGGCGCATCAATTGCGGAGAGTACCTCGCCGGTGCAACTGGATCCCGTCATGCTTACTGCCGATCTGCTTTCCGAGACGAAGGTCAGTCTCCATTGGAAGACAACGTGTGAACTCGGCATAAAGCAGTTTCGGCTCGAACGGAGAGTCGGTACGTTTGGGCCGTTCGAGAAAGTGCTCACTGTTGATGCGAAGCACGGGATGAAGGCTCCGAGAAAAGGGCAGCCCATTGTTTCCCGCAACGACTACTCCGCGAGTGAGGAACTGCCAAAGCTCGATGGCGATATCGAACTCTACTACCGTTTGGCACGGATCGGCTATAACGAAAAGGAGTTGCCGACGTACAGCTTGCCGGTGAAGCTCGAATATGGCGCGGACCGCGATGTGTTCGTCGAGCAGAACCAGCCGAATCCGTTTAATCCGACGACGCAGCTTGCCTTTCGGTTACCGAAAGCCACACAGGTAAAGCTTTCGGTGTTCGATATGATCGGACGCGAAGTCTCGGTGATGGTGAACGGCAAACTCGAAGCGGGCCGGCACACCTACGCCCTCGATGCAACGAACTGGCCGGGCGGAATTTACTTCTACAAGGTGAAGACGCCGAAGACGACCATCACACGGAAGATGGTATTGGCTAAATAGAAGCGATGCAGAACCTGGATTACGCGGATTGATTTTCAGGATTTTGTTAGGCCATTCCGCAGCAATTGCCCCTAATATACCAAACAATTCTCAGATAATAATAGAGCGTTTCGTGTTCTCAATCCGACAAATCAATTCGCGTAATCCGCTTGAATCCGCGTAATCCAGGTTCTATTATCTTCTTCGGCACCCCCGAGTTCGCCGCATTCATCCTGCGCGATCTCGCTCAGCGCGGCGAAAATATCGTCGCGGCCGTAACGACGCCTGACAAGCCGCGCGGCAGGGGACTGCACATGGATAGCAGCGCCGTCAGTCAGGTCGCCACTGAATTGGGTATTCCGATACTCAAGCCGCTTAAGCACCGCGACCCGGACTTTCTTCGGGCGCTTCGCGAGTTTGGGGCAGATGTCTTCGTCGTTGTTGCATACAAGATATTGCCGATGGAAGTGATTGCGATTCCGAGACTCGGAGCGTTCAACGTCCATGCTTCGCTGCTTCCCAAGTATCGCGGAGCTGCGCCGATCAACTGGGCGATTATTCGTGGTGAGCGCGAGACTGGCATCACGACCTTCATGCTCGAACAAGGCGTCGATACCGGCGGGATTCTGTTGCAAGAACATACTCCAATTGGGCCGGACGATACAGCCGGCGAGTTGCACGATCGCCTCAAGGTTATCGGCGCGAGCGTTGCAAGTGAAACGCTCCGCGGATTGGCCGCTGGATCGTTGCATCCTATTGCTCAATTGAATCAGGAAGCCACACCGGCACCAAAGATTTTTCCGAAAGATTGTGAGATCGACTTTCACAGGCCGGTCCGTGACGTTCACAATTTCATTCGTGGCTTATCACCGCATCCCGGCGCTATGGCGAAGCTTGACGAAATTCGCCTAAAGGTTCTGCGGAGCCGATGTGTCGATGATCTGCGTTTGCTTCTCCGACCAGGTGTTCACTTATTCCAGCGCAAAGAAAGCCGGATATTTGTCGGCACGGAAGATGGACTCATTGAGATTCTTGAACTTCAACGAGAAGGCAAGCGCATGATGTCGGCATCCGATTTTCTTCGCGGCTTCCATGTTGATATGTAGCGGATCTCGCATCCTCCACCATTCATAACTCATCATTCCCCGATGCTGCCTCTTCGAGACTATCCCTTCGCCGCGCGGCCGATGATTATTGCACATCGTGGCGACACCTCGCTCGGCGCGCACGAGAACTCGATCGAAGCCGTCGTGGCCGCGATGGCAAGCGGCGCAGACATGGTCGAACTCGATGTGCAGTGGACCGCAGATGAGGAATTCGTCTGCTGGCACGATGAGTCGCATCCCGCGCTGAGTGAGCCGATCCGCGAGACGATGTTCAAGGACGCACGGCGCGCCGGGATCACATCGCTCGTCGAGATTTGCGAAGCGGTGAAGGGGAAGGCATACCTGAATATCGAAGTCAAAGAATATTCCGCACGCGATCCGCAGCGCTTTATGCACCGGCTGATCGAGCTCATCCGCGAGCTGGGGCTTTACGATGCGGTGTTGCTCTCCTCTTTCAGAATTGACTTTTTGCAGGAGGCCGGATGGGAGCTTCCGACATTCGTTATCCATCCCGACGAAGAGATGCGGATGCTCTTCACTATGCGCGCCTTTGGCGATCCGGTTGTGCTCGATCGTCCACTCGCGAGCTACTTGCCCTCGGAAATGATGAAGATAGCCCGCTCGACCGGCTATGGCTGCCAGCTCTCGGAGCTAACGCCGGACGCACTGGCCGACATTCGCAAATACAACATTCTTCTCGGAGTCTATACGATCACGACCGAACTCGAATTCAATCAGGCCGTCGCGCGCGGCGCCCGCGCGCTCGTCTGCGAGACGCCCCAGGTGTTTGTCGAGTTGAGGAATCGGCGGTTTCCGACTCTCTAAGGGCACTCCCTACAGGTCATATAGGTTGAAAATGGTATGGATCGTGATTTCAACAGTATTGTGGACGACGCTCTTTCACTCGACGCAGGGCATCGGGGGGAGTTGGTCGATAAGCTCATTGTGAGCCTGTCGAGGGAAGAGAAGCTCTTTGCCGCTCATTTGACAGAGGCAAAGTGCCGCCTCGATGCGTATGATCGGGGCGAAATCACTGCACGCGATGCAAAAGACGTGATGGCCGACATCCGAAAACTGCGCCAGCGGTGACGTGCAGACTCATCGCGCCAGCCGAAATAGAGTATGCTGAGTCAATGCTATTCTATCTCGAACAGAGTCCTCCGGCTGCTGATGCTTTCATCGATGAGGTAGAAGCTGCGCTGAGCGAGATTGCGGAGAGTCCCGAGCGGTATCCCATTCACGAGTTCGACGTTCGCGTCAAGGTTCTCGGGACGTTTCCCTATTCGATCTTTTACCGCGCCACACGCGAAGATTGTAGTATCTATCAGCCATCAATCCAGACAAGAAGGGCATTGGCATGAGCGAAGGTGAATCCACGCCGCATCACACCAATCGTCTTGCCCGCGAAAAATCGCCGTACCTATTGCAGCACGCGCACAATCCGGTCGATTGGTATCCGTGGGGCGAGGAGGCATTCGAGAAGGCGCGCGCGGAGGAGAAGCCAATCTTTCTCTCGATAGGATACAGCACCTGCCACTGGTGCCACGTGATGGAGCGCGAGAGCTTCGAGGACGAGGCCGTGGCGGCGGTGCTGAACGCGTATTTCGTCCCGATCAAAGTCGATCGCGAAGAGCGGCCGGATGTCGATCACGTCTATATGTCGGCGCTGCAAGCGATGGGCGGTTCAGGCGGTTGGCCGATGTCGGTGTTTCTCACACCGGACCTCAAGCCGTTCTTTGCAGGCACCTATTTCCCGCCGCGACCGATGCACGGACGGCCGAGTTTTATGCAAGTGCTCGAACGACTTCACGAAGTGTGGGTCGCTGAGCGGGCGAAGATTCTGGAGACGAGCGAGGAGACCGCCGCAGCCCTGGCCTCACCCCCCAACCCCCTCTCCTTGCTGGGAGAGGGGGCTTCGGCTCCTTTGCTCGACAAGACATACCAGTATTTCGAACAAGCGTTCGATCCGGCGGAAGGTGGTTTCGGCGGCGCGCCGAAATTTCCGCGTCCGGTGCAGCTCGATTTTCTGTTCAACTATTGGTTGGCACTCAAGGTGGACAAGGCACGTGACATGGCGCTCTTCACGCTTCGCAAGATGGCGCTCGGCGGAATGCACGACCACCTCGGCGGCGGATTCCATCGCTATTCGGTCGATCGCTACTGGCGCGTCTCACATTTCGAGAAGATGCTCTACGATCAGGCGCAGCTTGTCAATTCTTATGTAGACGCGTGGCAGATCACGCATGACGAGTTCGAAGCAGGGGCTGTGCGGAGCACCATCGAATATGTGCTGCGCGACATGACACACCCCGAGGGTGCTTTCTATTCTGCCGAAGACGCAGATAGCGAGGGTGAAGAAGGGAAGTTCTATGTCTGGACGCTTGCGGAATTTGAAGCAATCCTGGGAAAAGAGAACGCACAAGTCTCGGCGTTTCGATTTGGAGTTACTGCGGACGGCAACTTTGAGCACGGCCAGAACGTGCTCTACCTTGCGCGCTCCATCGAGGAAACCGCCCAGCAGTGTGGTGCGTCCGTCGCTGACATGTGGAAGATATTGGGAGAAAATGCGAACAAGCTCATCGCTGCGAGGGCACAGCGCATCCGTCCTCATCTCGATGATAAGATACTGACTTCCTGGAATGGCCTGATGATCGGCGCGATGGCGAGAGCGGGGGAAGCACTGTCTGAGCCACGATACATTACTGCGGCGTTGCGAGCGGCCGAGTTCGTCTGGCAAAATCTTCGCCTGGATGGCAAGCTCCTTCGCCGCTGGCGCGATGGCGAGGCACGGTTCGATGCCTACCTCGATGACTATGCTTTTCTGATCAAAGGCTATCTGGAACTCTACGAGGCGACGTTCGAAGCAATCTGGCTCGAACGTGCAATCACATTGCAGGAAGAGCAAGACCGTCTTCTCTTCGATCCCATGGATGGCGGCTATTTCATGAGCCGCGCCGCGCCGGATGTCATCATTCGCTCGAAGCCGGACTACGATGGCGCGGAGCCAAGCGGTAATTCCATCGCGGCCCAGAATCTCTTCCGCCTCTCGCACTTCACCGAAGACGATCGCTACGCCGAACGCGCCCGGAAGACGCTCGCGCATTTTGCCGTGCGCGTCGAGGGCTATCCCTACGCGATGCCGGAGATGATGGCCTCCGCGATGTGGGATTTGGCGGCGCCGATGCAGATCGTCTTTGCCGGGGATGATATTGCAGTTCTGAAACGCGAAGTCACTTCGCGACATCTGCCACTCGCCGTTCTGATGTCAGCCGAGGAGTGCCTTGCGCCGTTCGTGAAGTCTCTCACACCGCTCGACGGGAAGCCCACAGCCTACGTTTGCCACGATTTCCGCTGTGAGCGGCCGGTCACGGCGGCAGGAGAGTTGGCGAAGATTCTTGACGGATTGATGAATTGAGTTTTTGAAACCTCGAGTGCGGGCATTGTGGTTGGAAGTGTGATGCTATCGTCAAAGCCCTTCTCCCGCAAGTTCTACTCTCAGGCCAGTCCAATTGTTGCCCAGCGGCTGCTGGGGTCGCATCTGCACCGCGTGATTGATGGCGAGCAGCTGATCGGCCGCATTGTCGAGACGGAAGCATACGGCATTGGAGACGAAGCCTGCCATGCGTTCCGGGGAAAGACGCCGCGCAACGCGATCATGTTTGGCGAGGGCGGATTCTCGTATGTCTATTTTACTTATGGGATGCACCATTGCTTCAACGTGACGGCCAACCAAGAGGGAATGGCGGAGGCCGTGCTGATTCGTGCGGTCGAGCCAGTCGAAGGGATCGAGAAGATGCAAGTTCTGCGATGGGGCGGCGGGGGCGCCGCCCACCACGCGCTGCAGAAACGCGATCTCACGAACGGTCCCGGCAAACTCTGTCAGGCATTTGGGCTGACGCGAAGCGATAATGGCATTGACCTGATCGAGAGCGAGGAGTTGTTCATCACGTCCGCGAGGCCGGTTGCCCCGAATCTTATCGGCGTCTCGTCGCGTATAGGTATCAATGTCGCCAAGCATTATCCGTGGCGGTTTTTTATCAAGGGGAATGAATTCGTCTCACGAGGAAAGCCTTCGTCTTAGTCTTATCGTCATCGCACTCCTCATATCGGGCTGCGCCAAAAGTCAAACGCAAGTGAAGTTTCCCGCAGAGCGCGCCAAGCTGGCCAGCGAGATCGAGGACGTCGGCTCGCAGCACGTTCATAGGCCGCCTATGCCGCTCGATTTCGCGGCGGATCAATACATCGGCGTTTCACCCGAATTCCTGCGCGATTCGTTAGAGGGCAAGGTCGTCCTGATCGACATTTGGGATTACACCTGCATCAATTGCATTCAGACGCTGCCGTATATCAAGGAGTGGAATGCGCGTTACAAGGATAAGGGGCTTGTGATTCTCGGCATCCACGATCCCGAGTTCGAATTCGAGAAGGACGCGAAGAATCTCGACTCGGCGGTGAAGCAGTTCGGATTGAGCTATCCGATCATCGCAGACAACGATTACAAGATTTGGAATGCGCTGGCCAATCAGTACTGGCCCGCGAAATATCTCTTCGATGCGAAGGGCATTCTGCGAGCCGAGCATTTCGGCGAGGGGGATTACCAATCGTTCGAAGCCTTTATACAAAAGATTCTTCTCGAACGAGACAGCTCGCTGGAGCTTCCAGAGCCGGTTGCGCCCGTGCGTGAGACGGATAAGCCCGGTGCCGTCTGCTACCGTGCTACACCGGAGACTTACGTGGGTTTTGAGAGAAACCATCCAGGCAATGCCGAAGAGATCAAGGTCGATCATCCATTCAGGTACCATGCGCCGGAGCACCTGAAGAAAGACTCGCTCTATTTCGAAGGTGACTGGATCGTCCGCCGCGAATATGCTCAACCGGCTGGGAAATCAGATGCAAGCATCGTGATTGACTATCAGGCGAAAGAGGCGAACCTCGTCATTCATCCGCAGGGTGCTGCGGGATTTCGCGTGGCAGTCACACAGGATGGTAAACCAGTTCCAAAAGAGAACCGCGGTTCGGACATAATCGAAGCGAACGGGCAGACGTACCTCGAAGTGCATGAAGGCCGCATGTATCGTATCACGAACAACCACGACTTCGGACGGCACACCCTCCGGCTCAGCTCGGACGATCCCAGCTTTGGCGCGGATGCCTTCACCTTTACGACGGCCTGCAAGCGTTAGAAAAAGCTCCTTCATGAGCCGAAACGCTTTTGTAACGAAACTGTTATGCTATGCGTGGATGAGCGATCATTCACACGAGTCTTTGGCTGATGGTTCTGAGACTTAACACACTCAGCATCGAATTTTGCCCCATTTTCGAACTGAGCGACCAGCGACTTCGCTTGACCGATCATTTGTACGAATGAACGGTCATTCGGGTGTTCTTCACCGAGGTGTACACCAATTCATGGATGTAATGCTGCTTCCCGCGACTCCGCTCGCGCGTGCGACGACTGTACAAACATTGCGAGCACGACCCGTTCTTCCGGCATTCCGCAGACTCTTTCTTTTCGCGCTCGGCATCGCTGCCGCGCTCGCCGCCTCACACGTGGCGCTCGCGCAGACGGAGTCGCGCGACACGAGCAGCCGCATCCTGACGGCTTCGAAGGACGACATGCGCATCGAGCAACTCAGCGACCTGAGTTCGAAGGGCGATGACGCAACCTGCTGGATCTCGCCCGCCGATGGCTCGATCTACTTTTCGAGCTCGCGCGATGGCAAGTATGCTATCTATAAGGCGAAGCGCTTGTCCGCGCAGGGTACGGACCGTGGAGCACATTGGTCGGCGCCGGAAAAATTTCTCGATCTTTCGGGAAAGGAGAACGTCAGCTCGCTCTCCGTTGCTGCCGATGGATTGACCGCAGTGGTTGGGATTTGCAATCGCAACGATGCCGTCATCCAGTCCTGCGATATTTATCAGGCCGAGATCGGCAATGGAACCCTCGATCACCTGACGCCGCTCGGCCCGCTAGTGAATTCCGAGTGGTGGGACGCGCAGCCTTCGATCAGCGCCAATGGTCGGACCTTGTTCTTCGCGAGCGATCGTAAAGGCGGGCATGGCGGCAGCGACATTTACATGTGTACGCGCGCGAGCGATGGAAGCTGGAACGCACCTGTCAATCTGAGCTTCAATACCGGCGGCGATGAGATGTCGCCGTTCATCGCGGCCGATAACCAGACGCTCTATTTCTCGGCCAATCACCTCCCGGGCGGTATGGGTGGCTTCGATATTTATATGACGCGCCGCAACGGAGAAAACGATTGGACCGAGCCGAAGAATATGGGGCCGATGGTCAACTCACCGCGCGATGAGATGTTCTTTTATGTGCCACCGACCGGCAGCGAGCTCTATTTTTCGAGCAATCGGGAAGGGACATTCCATCTCTACCATGTTTACGTCCAACCGCCACCGCCCAAACCGAGGTATGCAGTGCTGACAGGGCGGTTGATGGATGCCGAAACACATGCGTTGGTTGCGACGCGGACCGATGTTGAGATGAAGGCCGGTGGCGAAAAGCTTGCGAACGACGCCGAAGGCCCGAACTTCAAAGTACGGGTGCTTGCCGGTACGCTCGTTCATATCGATGCCGGCGCCGAGGCCTACGTATCGAACACACTCGATTGGAAGGCGCCCGACAAGGCGGATAATGTGTACGCTTCTGGCGATGTAACGATCACACAGGACATCGTGCTCATGCCGTCGCACGCGCGCATTGTGGGCCATGTCACGAACGCAATGACGCATACGGCTCTGGCTGCAAAGGTGACACTCGAACGGCTGGCCGGCGATATGCCGCCGGTTACTGTTGAGTCTGACGTGCAGAGCGGTTCGTTCACCTTCAATGTCAAT
>JADGPZ010000220.1 GCA_017882165.1 Candidatus Kapaibacterium sp. | reverse complement strand
GCTCCGGTTGAGGCCTGATCTTTTCGGGGTCTATAAACCTCTCTCGCAGATCTACATGCGCCGGGGCCAGCTCGCCGAAGCGGAGTTGCTCGCAACCGAATACATTCAGAAACAGCCACAGAATCATAGGAGTTATTTCACGCTCGGACTATTCTATCATACGACCCGCCAAAATGCCAAAGCGATTGCTCCGTATGAGGAAGCGGTCCGTCTGAAGCCAGATCATCTCCCGAGCTTGTTTAATCTTGTGGCGTGTTGCGACGCTGCCGGAGAACGAGAGAAAGGCGGCCACTGGTCAACGGCCGCGCTGCCGTATTTCGAACGTTATCTCAAGCTCCATCCCGATAATAATGGAATACGAGTGCAGCACGCTGTCCTGCTCCTGATGGGCGGTAGAACCGAGGCTGCTCATGCGGCTGCGATAGAGTTAAAGAGTCTGAAGGACGGCAGTTCGCTCTACAACACAGCCTGCCTTTTTGTAAAGCTCGGCGACCCATCGGAAGCGCTCCGGACGTTCCACAAAGCGATCGTCGCAGGTTTTAGGAATGTTCGCATCCTAAAGGACTTTCTGACCGATGAGAATGAGGGCATTCTCACGTTTCAGGGCACACAGGATTACGAGGAGGTGAAGCGGATGGTGGAGGACATTGCGGCGGAGCAGGAGGCAAAAGCGAATGCCTGACATCTTCATTTCCTACTCCCGGAAGGACTCCGAGCTAGCAGAACAGCTTGCGGAGCGGCTGCACGTCCCCAAAACTGAGATTGGCCTTCAAAACCACTAACCAATCTACGAAATCCGCATCATCCGCGTAATCGTGGTTCTCTTCCGTGGAACCTGAGCCCCGGAATGCGTATTTAGGTGGAATACATGCACATCAGACTTATGCGCCTGCCTTTCGCGCTTCTGCTCCTTACTCTCTTCGCCGGTATCGCCAGCGCCCAGATGCCGGGCGCTGCGGACCAGCAATACACCATTCTCGGGCTTTCGGTCGTCGGCAACCGCACGGGCGATGCACAGACGATTATCGGCCAAAGCGGGCTGTATAAAGGCAAGCGGCTGGCGCTCACCGGCGATGCGATTCACACGGCCACGCAGCAGCTCTGGTCCATGGGGATCTTCTCGGATGTCGAGATCGTCGTGGACCGCCAGATGCCTCAGAGCGATTCGACGATCGGGTTGTTTCTCTCGATCCACGTTCGCGAGCTACCGCACCTTGGGACCTATACGATCACAGGGAACAGCGAGATTAAGACGGCCGATCTCGAAAAGGCGATGGGCCTCAAGGCCGGTGATTTCGTCCGGCCGTGGGAGCTTGAGAGCGCTCGCAACCGCGTCAGGGCACTGTATGAGAAGCAGGGGTATCACTTTGCGACGGTCAATTTGAATCAAGTGCCGACGAAGGATTCCGGGACCGTCGATCTTTCGATTCCGATTAATGAGGGTAAGGAGATGATCGTCCGGCACATCGACTTCGATGGCAACGCGCTGATGTCATCGGGCGATCTGCGCAGCGCCATGGACGAGACGAAAGAGAAACGGTGGTGGAAGATCTTCTCCGGCGGCACGTTCGACGAGAAGAAGTACGCAGATGACAAAAAGAAGATCCTCGATTACTATCACTCGAAGGGTTATCGCGATGCCGCAATCGTGAGCGATTCCGTCTGGCCCACAGGCGAGAGCGATCTCAATATTCTCATCCACGTTTCCGAAGGCGCCAAGTATTACGTTCGGAATATCGCCGTGACCGGTTCACAGGTGTTCTCGCCGGAGGAAATCCGCGAGCATCTTGGCTTCCACAAGGGTGATGTTTACGATCTGGTGCGTTTGGAGATGAACCTGCACGGGCCGACGCAGGACTACTCCGACGTTGGCTCGCTCTATTACGATCGCGGCTACATTGCGAACGTATCGAAGGAAGAGGCTGTCGTCGCGGGCGATTCGATCGACTTGCTGTTGCGCGTCTCCGAAGGGAAGCAGCATTTCTTCCGGTATGTCGATGTGAAGGGCAACACCAAGACGAAGGACTATGTGGTTCGCCGCGAGCTCTTCACGCGACCCGGCGATGCCTTCAGTCGCGCAGCGATCATCCGGTCGCTGCGGCAGCTTTCGCAACTCAATTACTTCAATCAGGAGAAGCTGACGCCGGATGTCAATATCCAGCCGGAAGCGCCGGAAGTGGATGTAACATATAATGTCGAGGAGCGCTCGAGCGATACGTTCAATGCGAGTATCGGCTATGGTGGCACGCTTGGACTGACCGGCTCGGTGGGCGTGTCCTTCAACAATTTCGACATTGCCGATCCGCTGCGCGGCGGCGGTGGGGAAGTCCTTTCGGTTTCTGCCGAGATCGGGGCGTCTGCCTATCGGACGCTCTCGCTGAACTTCACGGAGCCATGGCTGAACCAGCGGCCTACCTCGCTCGGATTCCAGGTCTATACGACGCACTCGGAATATATATACACTGCGGATCGCTCCGGCACTGCGCTCTCGCTGGGCCGCCGCTTCCGGTGGCCGGACGATTATTTCCGGGTGGACTGGACGCTCTCGGCGTCGCACTCGAATATCTCGAACGGCGGTGGCATCTACATCCCCGGCATTCACGACGAGACGAGCATTCAGCAGGTCATCTCGCGTATCTCGACCGACAATCCGGTTTTCCCGACCACGGGTTCGGAATTTTCCTTCATGACGCGCATTGCGTATCTGCCGCTCACTTCCATTGCGCCGAACCAGCCGGCAAACTATTTCCGCAACGGCTTCACGATGAAGTTCTTCACGCCGATGCTGGCCATCGGCGGGCAGAATAAACTTGTGTTTATGACGAGCGCCGAAGTCGGACAATTGGGCGGCGTCGGCAAAACACCATTTGTGCCGCCGACGGAGCTTTTCGTCATGGGCGGAAGCGGACTCGCGACGGGTATCTACAGCGTTCCCATGCGCGGCTACGACGATGCTTCGATCGGTGTGCAAAAAGGCGTGTCAACGACATCCATCTATGCGCCGGGCGGCGAGGCATACTCGCGTTACGTTGCGGAGCTTCGGTTTATTCTCAGCCTCGAACCGATCCCAATATACTTTCTAAGCTTTGCGGAAGTCGGCAACGTCTGGGCCGATTTCTCTCATGCGGACCTGTTCGATCTCAAGCGCGCGGCTGGTGTTGGTGCCCGCGTACAAGTCCCGGCGGTCGGCATGATCGGACTCGACTTTGGCTATGGCTTCGATTCGCGCACGGCCTTCGGCGCTCCGGCCGGATGGCATACGCACTTCCAGTTCGGAAGGGGATTCTAACGTTGTAGCGGCGGGGAAACCCCGCCACTACAGTTTTGAATACGCTGCGCAATACATTGCGGCAATGAACCTTCGCTCTACGAACGGCAGGAGCCATGCAGGCTGCGTGATGCCGCTGTTGAGATAGATCCCGCGTTTCTTTCGCAATCCCACGCGGCGCATCATCAGATCGAGTTCGAACGGAGAGTATTGCTGCTTCTGATGCTTCAGATACTCGCCGCGACCGGGGAAGATGCGATTTCGCGTAAGGGTTCGAATGCCGAAGACGAATCCTTCAAGCTTGCGAATCAAACCGGCGCGGTTTGGAACACTGACAATCAGCACACCGCCCGGACGGAGCATGTTGACGAATTTCTGGATCGCAGCTTCATCATCTTCAATATACTCGAGGACACTGAAGGCAACGATGACCTTGAAGCTTGCATCTGCTGTCTGATATTGCTCGATCGTGTTCGTCGAAAAGTCAATTTC
>JADGPZ010000032.1 GCA_017882165.1 Candidatus Kapaibacterium sp. | reverse complement strand
AATTGGATCCATCTCGCTGCTCGCCAGATATCGCGGTCACGAGTATACAACGCTCGCGAACGACGCGCGTAACAACATGCTCCAACCCGCCACGGCGTACGATCTGACCGCCATGACCTCGGAATATCCGCTCGGTGCAATTGCTCTGCATGCCGCTGCGAGCGTCCAGAATCTCACGGATCTCCAGTACGAAGAGGTGGAGGGATATCCGCTGCCGGGCCGTGCTTTCAAGTTTTCATTAGAATTCAGTTACCACTAACCAGTCAGTCGATTATGAATCACCGAATATTTCCAACATTGCTCATACTTACTCTCGCGATTGTCCTGCAAGCGTGCGAGTCGCCAACGACCACGACCGTCGCGTTTGATCCGACGATGGTACATGCGGGCGAGCGCGCCCTTTTCGTCGTATCGGAGGGGAACGGAACGAACGGCTCGCTCGATGCGATGATACTACGTTCTACTCCGGCTGATGACTCCGGCATCGTGACCGGAATGACACTCCCGAATGACGTTCATATTCTTGGGGATGTCGTGTACGTGCTGGAAAACAGCGGAATAATGGATATGGTGAATGCGGACTCGCTGCGCAAGCTCGGCTCGATCAATCTGGGTGCCAATGGTGCAAACAAAATGGCGCAGATCGGCGCGAGCACATTCCTCGTAACACAGCGCAGTTCAACCAGTGCTGCAATCGTCGATGTCTCTAAAAGGGCTGTCGTTGACTCGATCTCGGTCGGTGCGAACAATGCCGAGGTCGGAGTTCTCGGTGCCAATATGTACGTCACCCTTAGTCCATACCTGCAACCCGGTGCAATAGAGATAATCGATCCGGTTTCCCATAAGATCGTGAATACACGCGCGGTTGTTGCTGGCCCGGAGTTTCTTCTGGTTGACTCTGTACACAACCAGCTAATCCTGGGATGCACGGGAGACTGGGCTACAATCGGGAGCATGATTTACTTCCTCGATCCGGCAACGCTGGCCGTCAAGGATTCCATTGCCGAACCGGTTGGCTCGCTCGGCTCGATGATTTTAGGCGACCGGCTTTATGCCATCCTTGGTTCGAACGTGATCCCATTTGACCTCGTGAGCCATGCGGCAGGGGCGAAGTTCCTCTCTCAGGATCATGCCTATTTCAAGGGGATTTACGACGCCCAGTCGAACGAGCTCTTCCTCGGGGATGCGAAGGACTATACACACCGAGGCACGGTCGATGCGTACAATGCCGCCACCGGAGCATTGCTTTGGTCCCAATCCGCCGGAATCGCCCCCGGACATTTCGCGTTCTACCACTAATTGCATCAAACCACTATGAATCAGAATAGGAATCAGGCCATTTTTGCGGGACTCTTAGTCCTCTTTGCCATGGCGACGCGCGTGCTGTTCAATGAACTGCACGTCTACAATTTTAACGCCGTGATGGCCGCCGGACTTTTTGCCGGCGCCTTCCTCGGCAATCGCCGCTTCGGGATCATTGTCCCGCTGATTGCCATGCTGGCGACCGACATTGTCATTGGCTTCTACGACTGGCAATTGATGCTGTTCGTCTATGGATCGCTTGCCACTGCAGCTCTCATCGGGCGATGGTATGCAAAGAATGCGACACTGCCGCGTTTCGCGGCATCCGTATTCGGCGGCTCGCTGCTCTTCTTCCTTGTGACGAACGGCGCGGTCTGGCTCCTTTCCGAAGGCGCCATCTACCCCAAGACGATTGCCGGTCTTGCTCAATGCTACGCGGCAGGAATTCCGTTTTACCGGAACACGCTCCTCGGCGACATGACCTGGAGCACGGTGCTCTTCGGCAGCTACGAATTGCTACGTTTCCGGCTTCCGCAACCGAAGACCGTTGCCGCATGAGGCCTATCAATATTTCTCGAATGAAGGCTCTCGCGGAAGCGGGGGCCTTCTTTTTGCCCACGCACCATTCGTAACGAAGACCAGATGGATTTGCATGACGGGAACGGCATAGCGTCGACAACGGGCGATCTTCAGGCGCGGCTCGTGCTCGAAAATGGCGCGGTATTTCGTGGCAATGCGTTCGGTGCGCTTGACGTGACGCGGACGACCGGCGAGGCCGTATTCACGACCAGCATCACTGGTTATCAGGAGGTACTGACCGATCCCTCTTACGCCGGGCAGATCGTGACGATGACGAACCCGCTCATGGGCAACTATGGCACGACAAGTGATGACATGGAGAGCATTCATCCCTTTGTGAGTGGTTTTGTGGTCCGCGAGTCAGCCGAGCGTTATTCAAACTGGCGTGCTGAAGAGAGCCTTGAGAGTTTCCTCGCAAAGAGTGGTGTCCTCGCCATCGAACAGGTTGATACACGCCGCCTTGTGCGATTGCTCCGGAGTGAAGGCGCCATGCGAAGTGTGCTTTCAACTGAAGCGTTGTCCGATGCAGAGTTGGTCGAGATTGCGCGGAAAAGCCCAAAGATGGCCGGCCTCGATTTGACAAAAGGCGTGACCACACCGAATGTTTATGAGATCGATCGCGTGGGGGATGGCGCCCTCGCCATCCCCAGTGCTCCCCATGTCGTTGTCATCGACTACGGCATTAAGGAGAATATCCTGCGGAAGCTCTCGGCACACGGTGCTCGGTTGACGGTCATGCCATCTACCACCACACTCGAAGAGATTCATGAGCATAAACCGGACGGCATATTTCTTTCGAACGGTCCGGGTGATCCCGAGGCTGTAAAGGATACGATTGCCATGCTCAAGCAGTTGATCAAGCGCGATGAGCAGCCTATCTTTGGAATCTGTCTCGGCCATCAGTTACTTTCGCTGGCGCTTGGTGGCAATACCTACAAGCTGAAATTTGGTCATCGCGGGGCAAATCATCCGGTTAAGAATCTTTTGTCGGAGAAAATCGAGATCACATCGCAGAACCATGGTTTTGCTGTTGATTGGAAGACGATGCCCAAGGATTGCGAGCTAACGCATCTCAATCTCAACGATCAGACGGTCGAGGGTTTTCGTCACACGAAGCTGCCGATCTTCGCCGTCCAATATCACCCGGAAGCCTCTCCGGGTCCGCACGAGAGCGATTATCTCTTCACGCAGTTTATGGAAACGATGCGGCACAACTAAAAAGCATATCTCGCGCTGAGTGAGATCGAGCGCGGCGCTTCAGGATAGCCCGGCCAGAAGTCGCTGGCGCCGTTTAGAATGTTGTCGAAGGAAAGCTTGGCCTGAACAGCTTCCGACAATTGTGCCTTAACTTCGATGTCGATCATGCCAAGCGTTCGGTCCGGCAGTGTGATCGTTCGGAAGTGAATGGAAGACCGAATCATATCGGAAATCGAGTTAAATCTATACGATGCTTCGAACTTCATTGTGGGTTCAAATGGCAGCGTAGTCCCGGAATCGAGATTGGTGGTCGATGCGAGTGTCAAGGATGCTGTGAGTATGTCGCGCTCAAATAGCAGGAAGTTGCCGCCTGCTGTGAATTCAATGCGTCGTGTGGAAGCTGGCTGTGCTCTAGCAGCAACGGCAGAATCTGGCAGAGTGATTGATTCGAAGATGGGATCGTGGTCTCGCGTAACAATCCTCGCTTCGAGGTGGATAGCGTCATCGGCGGACAGTATGTAATTCGTGAAGGCGCGAACGTTCAGCTTGTCCATGACCGCACCGCGGCCTGTGAGCGATGTGAGGAATGGGTCGATCGTTGTGAGCGTAGCCATCGTCGAAAGTTGAACCCTGGGATCGAAACTCGCGCCGAATTCCCAGCGGGGATTCAGAGCATAGCGGATGTGCGCGACTGGCAAAAGCGATTGTCCCACACCGATTCCGGAAAGGCTCGCCACGCCGGCATCCCATGCGAACATTTCGCCGGGTCGGTTGCCAAAGAGCAGCGCGAAGCGGCCGGCCTCGCCTCGATCACCAAGATTCAGCGAGGAATGCAAGTATTCAATCTGAGCCTGTGTCTGGTAGCCGCTTGTCATTCCAGAGGCGATGTTGAGCCCGACAAACTGTGATGTTTCCGAGACCGTATCCTCGTCCCACTGGTGGTCCTCCAGCTGGATGCTGTAGTGCAGTAATTCGCTCGCATCTCCGTGGAAATCGACTCCAAGATTCTCCACGGCAATGCTGTGGTCAACAGTGTTGCCGTGAAGCGAATCCGATCGCAACGTCAGCCAGCGATCCGTCATTCCAAGCGATGCGTCAAGCTCACTCGAATGCAGCGGAAAGAGGGCGGGATCGGAGCCGAGCGAAGCATGGAAAATGCTGGCAAGATTCAAGTAGAAATTCATCGGCAAGGAAGGCCGAGATTCAAGATCACCGGATAGTGATAAGGAAGTCCGATCGGTAAGCGCTTCTTGAAAGAATCCTCGACCGTTCGGCTGGTTAATGTTCCCGCCTCCAAGTTCGAGGAATGCCTCCATCGGTCGCGGAATTGGGAGCGGCATCGGAATCGGCGACTGATCGAAGAACGGCAGCACCTCCCGTGTAACGGGATTCATGCGGTCTAAAATGGTCGAGTCAAACGGCACCGGGGTCATCTCGCTCTCGGTCATGATCGCCGGCGGGTAGTTGAAATGGACTCGATTGCCAACGCGCGCAAGCTCCGGTACTTCGACAAGTTCGGAATCGAGCCATTCCTTGTGGGATAGCGAGACTGCGGTATCAATCAGTGAGATGGCGGAATCCGAAAATGCGCCCTCGGTCGTGTCATTGGCATGGGCATGTTCAAGATCTGCGGCCTTAACGGTGTCGCGGTAGATGAGCGTCCGGCCTCGCTGCGAGCGCCGCAATTCGAGAAGGATAGATGGAGGCAGGGGGCGGTGGATGGCTGCCGACTGGTTCTGAACGGAATCGACTCGACCAGCCTGGGCTGATGCCAAACCAGGAATCAAAAGCAGCATGAAGAAAGCCAACTTCATCTCGTTCTTCCTTTCTTGGCTTTCTTCGGAGGCGCGATCTCACTCAGAAGGGAGTCTGCCGTGGCTCTTTGGCGCGCGGTAATGCCTGGAATGCGAAGCAGTTCGCGCAAGGATTGCGCGGCCGCAGCCTTGCGCCCGAGTGCCAACTGCGCTTCGCCCAACAATAGCAAACGACGCGCATCGGATTCGGTGGAGAGTGGAAAGTTGTCCTTGGCACCCGTCAGCCCGGTCACCGCTTGCTTGAAGTTCTTCTCCGAGGCGTAGGTCTCGCCAATGCGCACTGCCGCAGCACCTCCCCAGACGTCATTGGTGTGCGCCTCGGTTATACGATTGAACTCGATTCTGGCTTCTGAGTATGAGCGTTTGGCGGCGAGCAACTCGCCAGCCCGAAGGGCACCGCGCGCGGCAATAGAGGATTCGATAGGGTAGCGGTGCGATAGATCTCTGAGGACTGCAATCGCGGAATCCGGTTTCTTCGTGTCGGCAATCATCTCGGAATATTCGTACATCGCCAGGGGAGCGGCGTCGCTGGAGTAATAGCGAAGATCGTATGCCGATTGAAAGTCGGCGGCAGCTTGACCAAGCATATTCTGCTTTCGCTCCATGCGGGCACGGTCGAGGCGAGCCTCGGACGCAATATCGAGAGAGTCGTACTTTGCGATGACGAGTGCCAATTGCGAAAGCGCCGCAGTTGTGTCTCTGCCGAGCAATGCCGCGCGTGCGATTAGTAGTTCGGCTCTCGGATACAAAGTGTGCGAGGGGTAACGGGTGCGGAATGACTCCAGCAGTTGCTTTGCGTGCGCACTCTCGCCGAGCCGAAGGCTGATCTCTCCGGAGCGAAGCAACACGTTCGGCCCAAGGGGACTTTCGGGGTAGCGCTGCATGAATGTATCGGCGGCTGCGAGCGCTTCCGGGCCTCGTTTGAGCGCAAGCAAGGCAGTCTGCAACGCGAAGAGCGCCCCGCCCGCCTCACCCGAACGAGGATAATCGCGAAGAAGCTGTTGGTAATCGGAAATCGCACCATGAAGATCCTCGCGACGATTTCGTTCTTCCGCCTCAACGAATAGTGCCCGTGGCGCAAGCGCAGACTGGTGGTACTGTGTGAGAATCGTCTGCACATCCTTCTCCGCCTCGACAGTCTGATTGATGGAATAGGCCGCCAGCGCGCGGTTGAAATGTGCTTCCGCAATCAGATCGCTTTTGGGATAACGCTTCGCGAGATAGGCGAAGATATTCATCGCACTCCGGGCGCTATCCATTCGGAATCGGGTCACGCCGAGCATGAGGAGTGCCCGTGTCGTTCGAAGATCGTTGAACGCAGGTCGATCGACGGCGAGATTGTAGAGACGGTTGGCGTCCCGGTCACGTCCGAGCGCATAATAGGAGTCTCCCGCTCGTGCGAGCGCATCGTAAGAAAAACGGCTGATGGAATCCATCGCGACAATGCTTTGGAAGGCGGTATCGGCGCGAGAGAAGTCATTCACCTCGAAGAGGCTCCAGGCATATCCATACTGCGCATCGATCCCACGGGCGCTTTTCGGAAAATCCGCGAGAAGTGTTGAGTACGTAGTGAGAGCGGAATCGTATTGACCGTCGCGGAGATAGGCTCTACCAAGCCAGAAGAGCGCCTCATCCGTTCGTCCCAGCATCTTCTCGTGCGAAAGTCTCAAATAGGTGTGAATCTCATCCGCAGCCTCGTGCCATGCACCGAGTGGAATCAGGGAAAGCCCTCGTTCCAGATGTGCCGTGGCACGCGCCGTCGTATCCTTCAGCGGCAAGTTGGCATACGAGTTCAGGAAATAAGCATCCGCTCGCTCGTACATTCCGCGGCGGTAGGATAGCTCCCCAAGCAACAGCGAAGCATAGGCTCCACGCACATTTTGCTCGCTGCTGGTAGACTCCAGCAGGTTTGCTGCCTCGTAACCATGCTGCCCGAATCGAATGAGCGCAAGCTGATACGAGGCAAGATCGCTGTAAAGCATCGCCTTGTTCTGCGCGAGCTTCTGAAGCATGTCCGAGGCTTCGCCGGTCATACCGGCTCTCGCCAGCGCTACACCAGCATAATAGCGCGCCCGCTCGGGGAAATCATTGTAAAAGAATGACGAGGTATCGAGCACACTACCCTCAAGGGACGTGCGCGCGATGGCAGCACCCGTGCCCAATGTAAGAGAGTCATTGACGAAGGGATCGTAGAATTCGCCACGCTCCCGCAAAGAGGATGTCGCGACACGGAGCAATGTCTGGCGATCGGTGCCCGTATCCGTGACAGCAAGTTCGAGGAACGCGCTCGCGGCTTCTTTGAACTTCATCCGCTCAAAGAGCGACCAAGCACGCTCAAAACGGAGTGCGTTTGCGACAAATCGTGCTTCGTCGTGATTGCCGTCCACGAATTGTCTTATCGAGTCAATGGACTCCTCGGCACGGCGTAAGACACTGGCGGATTCGTCGTATCGTCCAAGTCCGGAGAGTGTGCTGCCACGCACTAATGCAACTTCACACCGGTAAAACGGCGACGCTACTTGGACGGCATATCCGTCGATGGTGTTCGCAGGCGGAGATGAGCTTATGATTCGGTCGTGCGAGGTTCGCTCGAGCATCATTTGTCCGATCAACGCGGAGCGGTATGCGAGATCGCGATCGAACGACTGCGGTGTGTGGACCGTGACTCGATAGATGGAGTCTGCTCGGTCGAGATTGTCGAGCGCAGTGGCGAGGTGTCCGTTCCGGCGCTCCACCGCAGCCTGACGTAATAGAGATAGCAATACCAGCGGACTCTGTGGGATCGCCGCTGCGCGCCCAAAGTTCGAATCGGCTTCGGAGAGTTTATCGTCGCGCTCCTGAAGTTCGGCAAGTCGGAAGAGTGTGATCCCTCTTGCTTTGGGGTCGGTTGCTGCCGCGATTGCGGATTGGTAGGCAATTTCCGCAGGACCGAATTGATCCAGTGCGCGAAGCCCCTCCGCTCGCCAGAACATTACCTCGGATTCGATCCCCGCGGTGGATGCAGCGTATGGTGATATCCGTTCAAGTCGGGCAAGAGCCGCATGAATATCTGCTCTGCGAAGCGGTCGGTGCGCATAAAACTCGAGTGCGCTGAGCAGTGCGGCTTGGCTTTGTGCGTAGCTTTGATCGGGTGCCGTCGGTATTGTGCGTTCCCCGATGGATTGTGCAGCATAGCTCGATGTGCGAAGGTAGCACGCGAGGGAGCCAAAGAGATCGAGAGGCAACATCGCACTGCTCGATGCCAATACTGCATCACGGTTATTCTTAAGATTAGGAAGCCGATCAGAGCCATAAGACGGAAGTCCGGATCGGAATAAGTCAAGAGACCGCTCCGTACTCTCTTCGAAGACCGGTTCGAAAACAAGTGAGTGCTCAGTCGAGGCCGGCTCGTGCGAAAAAGGGGAGCGCTGTGCGAAGCCCGCGAACGGGGCAAGCAACCAGAAAAGCGAAAGGGCGGCGCAAAGACGAAGCAGCGCGACCAATTGGTCCATCAATTCGAAGTAGTCATTTATGAGATGTGTGCAATAGAGAACGGACGCGGCGCAAGAATCAGTCCAAAACTGGCAAGCTGAATCGCTATACGAACCTCAGAATTTCCTCGAGTGAGTGGAGCACTTTCGTGGCTCTTGGAATTTCTTCGGAGTGGATGGTGATGAGGTACGCTGTCTTGGTCTTTGCTCGGTGCCCGGCTTCAATGTCACTCATCGAGTCCCCGATCATCCAGCTCTGTGTCAAGTCGATATTCCACTTCTCGGCGGCTTCCAGCAGCATCGCAGGCGATGGCTTTCGACGCGGATCCGAGGAGTCAACGCCAGTTGCAAATAGGAAATCATCGAAGGTTACGCCGGCCTCCACCTGGATGCGAGTCTGAAGTTCGTCGTGCAATGCGTGAAGGTCGTGCTCCGTCATCAGTCCCAATCCAACTCCACGCTGATTCGTTATGACGATGGCCAGATAGCCGCGCCGCTTGATCTCGCGAAGAACCTTTGGGACACCGGGCAGAATCTCAAGCTCTCGTGGGTGTCGGACATATCCGCCCAGAATGCGGGTGTTAATGACGCCGTCTCGATCGAAGAAAATTGCGGGACGCTTTCCAGTATGTTCGAGCGCGGCTCTCGCGTCCTCGAGGGTCTCAGTAGGCATTCTTATCGCCGGCGAGGACGTGAATGACCGTCCGGCCAATGATTGCAAGGTCGAGCAGGAACGACCAGTTCTCGATGTAGTAGAGATCGTGCTCGATCCGTCGCTGCATCGCCTCGGAAGACTCGGTCGCGCCGCGCCATCCATTCACTTGGGCCCAGCCCGTCAGGCCCGGCTTCACAAAATGGCGAACCATGTATTGGGAAATGATATTGCGGTAATCCTCGGTGTGCTTCAACATGTGGGGACGCGGGCCAACGACCGACATGTCGCCCCGCAAGACGTTCCAAAATTGAGGCAACTCGTCAAGACTTGTCGAGCGAAGGAACCGGCCAACGCGCGTGCGCCGTGGGTCGTCGCCACTGGCCTGCAAAAGATCGGCACCGCCGTTCGAGCGCATCGTCCGAAACTTATAGCAGATAAAAGTCTTGCCACCAAATCCTGTGCGCGCCTGCTTAAAGAAGACGGGTCCGCGTGAAGTAAGCTTGATTGCGATCGCACTAATGAGATACACAAACGGGAATAGGAGCAGAAGCACCGCTCCGCTGAAGGCAATGTCGAAAGCACGCTTGGCGAGCCGCTTCGTCCAGATATCGAGCCTTGCCTCACGGGTGCGGACAATCGAGAAATTCCCGATCTGGTCCACCGCACGAGGATCGAATGAGCGATCGACGGTGCCGGCCTCGGGCCGCAGGAGCGAAACGCGAATGCACAGGTTTTCACATTCACTGACGAGTTGGGCGATCGTCTCCTCGCTCGCAGTGGGAAGCGCGATCAGGACTTCATCGATCGTCTCGCGGCTTGCAACACGGCCCAGGTCGAGCACCGGACCGAGGATCATAGGCCGGACGTTGCTATGCATCCCATCATCCTCCAAAAATCCAATGACTCGATAGCCATACTGCTGATTTTCAGCAACGGCGCGATAGAACTGTTCACCGGGTCCGGCCGCACCAATAATCAGAAGATTCTTTCGCGGTGTCCGCTGCGATTGGACGGTCTTTCCAGCCGATTGCACGATGACGCGGAAGGCCATCAACACCAATGGCAGGGCGACCAGAAAGTAGCCGAGGAAGAGTCGTGAATAAAAGATATACCCACCGCGAGCGGCGATCACAATCAGCAGTCCGGCGCCGAGGAGCAGTGCCGCGCGGCCAACCGTGCGGATATCCTGCAAGCCTGTCAGCACGTAACCGGTGGAGGCGTTCGGCGTCCGTGTGCGTCTGGTATAGAGCCGTTGCCAAAGACCGATAACGATCCAAAGCCCAACGAGGTAGTACTCAAGTTCTCGGTAGACGGACCAAGCCGCTGCATTGTGAGGCGCGCCTGCAAGCGGCATGAAGGTCCCGAAGCGGAAGGCAAGCGCCAAGTGATACGTGACGTTGATGAGCGCCAGATCACCGAGGAAGAGCAGCACTCGTCCTGTCGCGATGGATCGGCGCCCAGGCGATGGCGGTGGGGTCAAAAAGTTGCGTTGTTTAGACACGGGAATAGAAGGAGTCGAAGCTCTGGCGAGCGACTCACGAAAGAACCTTCCAGTGAACGCAATGGCTTCCATTTCTATACACTCACAAATTCCGGAGCACGCTTTACAGGTGGTGCGGCGCGCTCGAAGAATCCCGGCACGATCTCGCGGATGGTCTCATCCAATGCCCGGAACATGTGATCCCAGGTATACCGTGTTTCGACAAGCTTGCGAGCATTCCTGGCAAGTTCGCTGGCCTTCGCAGGATCTCTGAGTAGCATGAGCGTCGCGTCTGCAATTTCCTGGTCGGTGGACCGGATGAGCGCATGAACCCCGTCTTCCAGCCCCTCGATGCCGGAGGCTCCAACGGGCGTCGTAACGATGGGTGTGCCGATGGCCATTGCCTCGAGTAACTTGTTCTGGATTCCCGCGCCGACGGTCTGCGAATGCACGACCACCTTGGCCTGCCGGAGAAAGGGGCGCATGTCTTTGACGTCGGGGTACAACTCAGCACCCCGGGTATGCCGCACCAGCTTCACGATCTTCGGATCCGGGGACTTGCCAACAATAGCCAGTTTGGTCGAAGGCGAGCCGTGACGAATCTTTGGATACACCGATTTGAGTAACCGGCACGCCATCAAGATGTTGTGGTACGTGCCTAAGTGGCCGAAGAAGATAACCTTATCTTCACGCGGGCCATCATAGAACTCATTGTCCGCCAGTGAGATGCCATTTGAAACGATCCCGGTCGGGAGCGTCGGGTCTGCCATCAGAATCCGGTGCTCGTCGGCCTTCGAAACGAAAGTAATGCGCGCAAAGCCCTTTGCCATCGTTCGTGGCTCGTAAGCGCGAAGCCGGATCGCATCCATTTTCCGGATCAAATACTGTGCATGATCCGAAGGACTCCGCCATAGCGAGAATCGCTGTGAAGCGCGTTCTTCCAAAATCACGCGTGCATCTTCCGCAACCAGCAGCTTTGGTGTTCGGGTATGGTTGCGGACGAAGTGCGCGGTCCGAAGGAAGAAGCATACGATCAAATCGTAGTGGTTCTTTGCGAGCGCTTCATCGACCGCGTCCTGCATCGCGCGATCGTTGTAGTAGATGAACTCGATTGGCGTCGTAGAGATCACATGAGTCATGACGCGGCGCAAGGCGCGCGCATGATCGAACGGGACGATTCGCACGTTCGCGAAAGCGTCGAGCGCATGGATCGTATCTGCTGTCGCGGCGTGTGCTTCATCGAGCGCGATGAGATCGACCTGCGCGACACTCGAAAGGTGACGGACAAGATGATAGGCCTTGATCCGGTCACCGCCGATGAGCGGAAACGGGAAGCGGTGCGATAGGAAAAGGACGCGCGGCAGCTTCCGTGCCGAGTGGCCATTCGAGTGGCCATTTTGTGCAAAGCCATTAACAGAAGATCCCGCAGGATTCCCGTTCATTGCTTGTCCATTCCCATTCGTTATCGGCATGTTCACAAATTCACGTTCTTTCTTCGACGGTACATGATGATCTCGTTCTACTTAGAAGAACCTCGACGAGACAAAAGGTAACAGGCACTAATGGATGCCCTCGCAGGTCGGATGGACCTGCATAACGAGGCATGGCTGGCACGAACGCTTGCGGGGCGGTAAGCAAGCGGCCGCAGGCCAACGCGAGGTATGGTCCGAAGTACGTCAGATGAAACACGAACGCCGGAATATGCAAGATTCTTCCCGGTTTCTTAAGATATTCGAAATGGCCGCGAGTGCATGAAAAGTAGCAGGAGCACCAGCGAAGGCCGAACGCTTCAATGCAAAAATATGACCTTATCGGGCCGAATGCAATAGGGGCACTCATTTGTGACCTTTCGGGTCACGGCAGGAAACCGTACATTTGACATTAACCCTTGATCGCCCCTGCGGTAAAACCGGCGATGATCTTTCTCTGAAACACAGCAAAAAGGATCAGCACCGGTATCGCGCTCATGCCGGCTCCAGCCATCAGGTGCCCCCAGTCAATCGACTGCTTGCCCTGATAGAATGCGAGGCCCACCGGGAGCGTCCGCATCGAAGCCTTGCTGGCAAATAGAAATGGGAAGAGGAATGAATTCCAGGTCGTCAAGAACTGGTAGATAAAGAGGACCACCAACATCGGGGTCGAGAGCGGGAAGATGATACCGCGCAGAATGCCAAGTGTCCGTGCGCCGTCGATGCGGGCCGCTTCCTCCAATTCTTTCGGAAGACCTTCGATGTATTGCCGCATCAGGAAGATTCCAAACGGCGTAACGATGAAAGGCAACGTCAGCGCCATGTAGGTATTGATCCACCCGAAGGTCACGATCTCACGATACAGAGGGATCATGACAACGTGCGGCGGGACCATCAGGACGCCGAGGACACTGGCGAACAGCAATCCCTTGAATCGGAAGCTTCGCCGGGCGAGCGCGTATGCGACCAGCGTGCAGAAGAGGCAGCTCCCGACGGAGACGACAACTGCCACGAGCAGCGAGTTAAAAAAGTAGATACCGAACTGATCCGACTGGAGAGCGTCCGTGTAATTGGAAAAAGTAAACGTACCCCGCAGCAACTCGCCAAGCGTGGCATTTCCGGCTGGGTTATCCGAAAGTGAGAGCAACAGCATCCACACCAACGGGAATACCATCGACACGCCACCAACGATCAGCACAATATGTGCAAGCGTCGCCGATCTTCCTCGGAGCGTTGTGACCATCGATTAGCGGTATAGCTTGTGTTCCTCGATATACGAACGAACTGCTTCCGGAACCTGATAGCGTACCGATTGGCCATCATGGATGCGCCGCCGAATTTCGGTCGACGAAATCTCAAGCAATGGGATTGGCAGCGATTCAATCGAGCCTTCAAGCGCAGTACTGATGACGCTCTTGCTTGCCGAGGGTCTCTCGAGAACTACAACCTTTGCGATCTTCAGAATGTCATCGGCTCGATGCCACGATCCAAAAACGTCAAGCTGATCGCGACCGATGAAGAGGTATATTCCTTCGGGATGAAGCTGCTCTCGAAGTGATAAGATCGTGTCGATCGTGTATGACTTGCCTTGCCGGTCGATCTCGATCGTCGAGACTTCGAAGCGGGGGTTTCCGTCTATCGCCAGACGTGTCATAGCCAGCCGGTGACGGGCGTCGGAGATCGCTTGCTCCGCCTTGTGGGGTGGTATGAAGGCCGGAACAAAGAGGAGCGTATCGAGATGGTAGGTCTCAACCGCAATCTCGCCCGCTATGAGATGGGCGAGATGCGGCGGGTCGAACGTTCCTCCAAGAATCCCGAGGCGCTTCATGGCGCAACTAACAAATCATCGAACAGTTTACTCACACGAGACAGCTACAAAAAAGGGCCTGACACATGTGTGTCAGACCCTACCTTTGTTCTTCGCTTGCTTTTCCCTCGATTGAGGGAAATTCTCAATTACGGATGGCGCAGCAGCGAGTCTATCACCGTGCTGTCCAGACCGCCGCCGTTACCTGTGCCGCCGCCATTTGGTCCACCGGGATTGATTGTCGTATCCGGCGGAGGCGGAGGAGGTGGTGGCGGAGGAGGAGGCGGTGGATTCCGCTTCTTCACCGTATCCGGAGGTGGTGGCGGAGGAGGCGGTGGATTCCGCTTCTTCAGAGTATCCGGTGGTGGCTGCTTGCCATGTCCGACGCCGCCGCCTGTGCCGCCGCCCGTACCGCCGCCTGTGGGGCCGGTCGGGTTAAAACAGCTCGCTACGCCAAAGCATAGCGCGCCGATGAACGATAGAACCGCAAATTGCTTGATGAGCTTCATGTGCGTAATTAGTTAATAAAATCTCTCCGAATCCGACCGGCATTCGACAATCGCGCAGCCTGATCCATAGATAGAACACCTGAAAGTCCCCATTATCACAAACTATTTTCAAAAAAAGTTCTGCCTATCAGACAGCCACTTTTCGTTCTTTTAGAAGCAACTCGTCCGGTTCGGTTTAACATTTGAGCTCGGAATTCATACTTCTCATTCACATAGACAGACCTCGCTGCCACGAGAAAGAAATATCAAAATATTTCCATATCGAATTTATGTTCGGAGTTCATGAACGCCCAAAACCGCGTTCCCGAAAATTTGAAATTGTCAAAGATTTCTTCGCCTCGGTGAGGCCGAGCTGGGTAGCCAGCGGCGGCGGATGCGGAAGCGCCGTAGTGCCTGACCGTCCGTAGGGACGTGCCGCACGACGCCACGAACACTCCGGTCATCTCAGTGAAGGACGTGCGCGGCATGTCCCTACAGCTCCCACACATCCTGACTCCGCCGTGCGCATAGCGGCGCCCTGCCTCCTCATAGCTGCTGCAAATACTCGCTGAGACTCTCTTTCCCCTTGAGCCCAACTTTCCGGCGAATGCGCAAACGGTGCTGCTCCACGCCGCGCTCCGAGATGATCATCAGCTTCGCCGCCTCGACCGATTTCAGTCCCGCGCGGAGCAACTGACACAGCCGTAACTCCTGCCCGGTGAGATCGGGATGCTTTGCCCTGAGCTTCTCGCGAAAATCGGGAAACGCCTCTCTGAACTTCTCCTCGAACTCCTGCCACTGGATGTCGTTCTCCGTGAAGGTCGACATTCGCGTGCGAATGTCCTTCGCGGCCGGATCGTCCGAGGGAGTTCGCCTAAGCAGGGACCGGAGATCGTTGCGGAATTGCCGCACTGCCTCAGCCTGCGTGATAAGATGGCGCATTTTCTCCGTCAGTTCACGCTCTTTGTATTCGAGCCTGATGCGGAGCAATTCGGTTTGCTGTGTTTGCATATCTGCCTTTGCTTTCTCTTGTTCAAAATCGCTTTTGAGCGCGTGGTATTCCAAACGGCTCTGCAGCAATGCCGTGTCGCTTTCGGCGACGAGCGCGTTGTACCGCTCCAAGTATTCGTGCGCCTCTTTGTATTTGTTCAGCGCCTTGTATGCGTCATGCACTGCGCGGAGCGCCTCCTTGCGGACGTAAATGTCCTGCGCCGTCTCGGCATCGGCCAGCGCGGCCAGCGATTCCTTCAGCGCCGGACGCGGCTTCTTCGTCTTCAGATACAGCCTCGCCAAATGCACATGCACATTCGACCGCACCCGCTCCGCGTTCGGAAAGTCCGCAAGCTTGATCGCTGTCTTGAGCTCGGCTTCCGCCTTCTCGTATCGCCGCTTCGCCTCATGCACCTTGCCCATCAGCGTGTGCGTCACGCACCAAAGCGAGTGGTTCTCCTTCGGCAACGTCTTGCGAACTTCTGAGACGTGCCTGTTGACTTCGCCATACTCTTTGAGCTCGAGTTTGATCGTGGCGAGACGAATCCGCTCTGTGATCAGGCTCTCTTCGCCATCTATCCGCTTGGCCACCGCGAGAGCTTCCTCTGCATAGTTGCTGGCCTTTGTTGGGGCGTGAGAGATCAGGTGCAACTCGGCAAGGCTGGAGAGGATGCGGACTCTGAGCCGGAGGAAGCCGTGCTTCTGGGCCAGTTGAAGCGCGAGTAGCTTGTGGTTCAGTCCATCCTCATATATCCCAAAGCGGATGGCGATCATTCCGATGCTGTTGTGAGCATGAGCAAGACGGAATTGGTGACCGCTATTCGTAGCAAACGTAAGCGCCTCGAATTCTAAGCGATACGCAGTCCGCAAGTCACCAGCGCGGAAGGCTTCGATGGCCTTGCCGTGCCTGGCATCTGCGAGTGTTCTCTCATCGCGTAGGGCTTCTGCCACGCGATGTAATTCGTCATAATACTCCCTTGCCTTCGTGTAAGAAGTATCTTCGTACAATACACCCATCAAGAATGCGCAGCGCGCTCGATCGGATGTGCCCTCTGTGTTCTCCCGGTAGGCTTGCTCGATCTGCGCGCCAAGAAGCTTGACTCCTGTGGTCGAGTAGATCTGACGCTCGATCTCATCAATCGAAATGCTCATACTCACGTGGTACTCTAATGAAAATTAGATTTCTGGTCTATGCGAAAAATATTTCGTATTTTAGTGCCTACCTTCGTATCGCAGTGTTCGTTCCACATTAACCAAAATCAACTATGAAGCTGTTTTCAAAAGTCAACGCGGCCTTAGTGCTGCTTCTCATTCCCGTTCTCTTTGGCGTCGGTTCGTGTTCAAAACAAACGCCAGATACTACATCGAAGGATACCACCGCTCATGATACCTTAGTGGGTAATCCAAAGGCGTCTCCAGCCGTGCATACCATGGCCCATGTAAACGGACCGGTCACCCTATACTATTTGGCGACAGGACAACCGACCCCTCAGTCCGTCACCATAAATGGAGTGCTGCAAAACTTAGACGCAGTACCATGCCAGATGAAGCAGATTCTCAATGTCCCCGCTGGCAACCTTACGATTAGTGTGGCAAGCGCCGCTGGGAATCTCGTTAACGGTTACCAAGTGATAGATGGAGCGCCGTCTTATTCATTTGCCATTGTACCGGATGCAATGCAAGCGGGTCACAACTTCCATATTAGTTGTAACCAAGCGCAAACCGTTGTTGTCATCATGGATGAAAATCTTCCCGGTACGATTGAGCTTAGTGCCAAGAAGAAGTAGTCGATTAAGTACATGATTTCTCTCGTCTCCCGGTCGATCGCGATTCGATCGGCCGGGATACCGGCGGCGTGTGAGTGTTAATGGGTATCATGGTTGATGGTTAGCTTGTTCATGGACTGGTCAGCTGGCGTTTCGACGGTGCGCGGCTGTGCCTTCCACTCGCTCGGGTTCATGCCGGTCACCTGCTTGAACTGGTGCGAGAGATGCGCGACGCTGGAGTAATTCAAGCGGAACGCGATCTCGGAGAGCGAGAGCCGGTCGCGAACGAGCAGCAACTTGATGCGCTCGATCCGCAGTTCGATCAGATAGCGCTCCGGTGATAAGCCGACGGCCACGGCGAACACATTGGCCAGATGGGAGTAACTATAATAGAGCTTCCGGGAGACGAACTCACGGATCGACGCTTCCTTGAGTTTCTCGGGCGGCTCCACGAGGAACTCGAGCAAGTGCTTCATCCGCTCGACGAGCAATTCCTTCCGGTCCATCAGGACATGAATCCCGTAGGGTTCGAGCGAGCGGCGCAAGACGCCTTGCTGCTCTTCGGAAATGACATTACCGACCTCTACTTTGTCCAGCGAACGCTGAATGCAATCGACTCCGGCCTCGCCAAAAGCGAGCTTGATCCGGTTCGAGCGGCAGTCCTTGCAAGACTCGCCGATAGAATGTTTTACAAACAACAACATAGTACAACCTCCGGCCACCTTCCCTTGCGGGATGAGCCATTACTTCCATTGACCGAACAACCGTTGGCGAGCCCTTCTACCACTCGCCACGGACATCATAATCCAGCGGCCATCCATCCTTCTCAGAATGCATGACCGGCTGCACCAACTGACTCTCGGTGATGCTCTGAACAACGAGGAACGCGCCACCGGGAGTCCTCACATACGGATACTCCACCTGCCGGGCTGTCGTAGGCTGTACCGCATTGGCTGAGATAGCCCTGATAAGCGATGACTTGCGGAATCTGCGCTTTCGCTCTAACGCTCATCATGAGCATCCTCAGAGCTGCGCACGAAGGTATCTTCTTCATGAGTGTTTTTCCACGTTTTGAAATGGATGATTTACAATGTCGTCCGCCTCTTCTGCTACCCCGCATCGATGGTTCTCGATGTTGCCGAGCATGCGTCTGAATTGAACGGTACAAAAATGCAGGGGCGCAGAGGAAATCAATTACGACACGAAGTACGACAAAGCGCGTTCTCTCTGGCAAGTGGAGGGGAATGCAGCGGCTGCCGAGGTAGGAATCAGGGGGGGAATAGAAGAATCTTGGACTTAAAGCGCATACCCTAAACCCTCTCCCCGAAGTGCCTGTTCAAGGGGCGCTCATGGGCTTTTATCCTCAGAATAACCGGTGGCAATGCGGTCCCTTCGCGATCAAGCACGCGCTGGCTATTGTCGGCCGGTTTGTAGATGAGGAGTCGATAACCCGTGCCGCCCGGACGACGAAAGAGGGGACCGACGAGAAAATGCTGCGCCGCGCCTCGGAGCGGTTCGACTGCCGACTGATCGAAGTCCGCAAATTTGAGGAAGAAGCCGCATTCCGGGCGTTAAAAGCGGCTTTGACCACCGGCCGGCCTTGCCTGATCTGCATTAACCAGTGGGGCCATTGGGTCACGATCGTGGGGTTCGATGCCCGGTCGGAACGCTTCGTTGTTATCGATAGCGAGAAGGACCCGGTCGTGCGCATACCGGCCTGGAGCGAGCTCAAGCGCCGGTGGGTGTTCAACGAATACGACCGGGACGGCAAATTGCAACAATTTTACGACTTGTACGTCCTGAGGCCACGGTTTCGGGTGCAATCGAAGGCGAATTTTTCGCTGAAACGCGCGCAATTCCTGCGGCGTCCGGGAAACGCGCATTTCATCAAGCATTTTGACGAATACGTCAGCGATCTGCTGAATATCGCCCGGCCAGGCTCGACTCGCGTCGGACATTCGGAGACGATCTCGATGGCGGAGTTTCTTCGGCGGCACCGGAAAATGCTGCTCGAAACGGTACAGTATTGGCATGGCCAAACGACCGATGCGAAGCTCCGGCGTGTTCTCAGCAATATGCGTTTCGTGGCTGAAACGTATGGACTCGTTATTCGTCAAGGGGACGAAAAGCGGAGCATCGCCTCGTTCGCCGCGCTGCTCATGACCTGGGCGACCACGCACGAACCGCTGGAAGAGGCATTGTATGGGGAGTAGGAGAACCGGGATTCCGCTGATTAGGGCGGATTACGCGGATTGATTCACTGGATTAAAGACATCAATCAGCGGGCATGGAATCCTGTTTCGGTCAGTTCGTTAGAAGTAGACACTACAATTGAATTGATACCAGAAAGAGAAATCCTAAAAATCAATCCGTGTAATCCGTTATGATTCAGCGTAATCCAGGTTCTATTATTCGTTCTACCACAGTTCTCGGTGTCGTCATAAACGGCAAAGCGGCTCTCGGCTCGGACGGGCAAGTTACGCTCGGTAACACCGTGATGAAGTCGAACGCGAAGAAATTGCGCGTGCTGCATAACGGCACGGTCATCGCCGGCTTTGCCGGATCGACCAGCGACGCGCTGACACTTTACGATCGGTTCAACGCGAAGCTCGAGGAGTTTCGCGGCAATGTACCTCGCGCGGTCGTGGAGCTTGGTAAGGACTGGCGCAACGACAAGTTTCTCCGCCGACTCGAAGCGATGCTCGCCGTCGTCAGCCGCGAGAATGCCTTCCTGCTCTCGGGCACGGGCGATGTGATCGAGCCGGAGAATGGCATTGTTGCCATCGGCTCGGGCGGACCGTATGCGCTTGCAGCGGCGCGCGCGTTCATGCGAAGCAAGTCAAAAATGACGGCGCGAGAAATCGTCGAGGAGTCGCTCAAGATCGCCGGCGAGATCTGCATTTATACGAATACAAATCTCACAATCGAGAGTCTGGATTAACGAACGGTAGCCGCAGCCTTTAGGCTGCGCGGGCGGCAAGCGCGCTACCACGGAACCACGCAGCCTAAAGGCTGCGACTACCAACGAATTAGCACTTCAATAATGGCCGGAAAAGGCAAGAAATCGACGAAGGCGGAGCCAGTGAGCGAAGAGATCGCGAAGGTTTCCGATGCTCAGCAAAATGGGAAGAGCGCGGAGCTTGTGCCAAGCACTGGCGTGCCAGGACAGCTCACGCCGCACCAGATCGTTCAAGAACTCGATAAGTATATCATCGGTCAATCGAACGCGAAGCGTTCGGTCGCGATCGCGTTGCGCAATCGCTGGCGGCGTCAGCAGGTGCCGGAGGCACTCCGCGAGGAGATCATGCCAAATAACATCATTCTCATCGGTCCCACAGGCGTCGGCAAGACCGAGATCGCACGACGATTGGCGCGCCTGGCCGGTGCGCCGTTCCTGAAAGTCGAAGCGACAAAGTACACTGAGGTCGGCTATGTCGGCCGTGATGTCGAGTCGATGATCCGCGACCTGACCGAGCTTGCCGTCACGATGGTCAAGAACGAGCAGATGGCCGTCACGGAACCGAAAGCACGCGCCAACGCCGAAGAGCGTATCCTGGATATTCTTGTGCCGCCGGTCATCGAAGCGCCACGGATGCCGCCGCCGATGATGTTTCCAGGCGTGCCGGTGAACACCTCGATCTCGGGGATCCCGCAGGCACGCGCCCGAACGAAGCATGAGGCCAAGGAAGACGCTGAAATAAACGAGAATACGCGCAATCGCTTCCGCGAAAAGTTGCGCTCGGGCGAGATGGATGACAAGGAGATCGAGATTGACATCCAGCAGGCCCCGCCGATTGCTTCGATGCAGATCATGGGGCCGCTCGGCGGTCCCGGCATGGACGAGATCGGGCAGAACATTCAGGATATGTTGGGCGGGATGCTGCCGAGAAGGAGCAAGCGCCGTCGCGTGACGATCGAAGAAGCCCGCGAAATTTTCGAGGCGGAAGAGGCCAGTAAGTTGGTCGATATGGATAGCGTCGTGCAGGATGCGATCGATCGCGTCGAAAGCTCCGGTATCATCTTCTTGGACGAGATCGACAAAGTCGCCGGTGGTGGCCGCAAAGAGGGGGGCGGCGGCCCCGACGTTTCGCGCGAAGGCGTGCAGCGCGATTTGCTGCCGCTCGTCGAAGGCTCGAACGTCGGCACGCGCTACGGCATCGTCCGCACCGATCATATCCTCTTTATCGCGAGCGGCGCATTCCACACAACGAAGCCCAGCGATCTCATTCCGGAGTTGCAGGGACGCTTCCCAATTCGCGTCGAGTTGGAGAGCCTGACGCAGGAAGACTTCGTCAAGATTCTCACCATCCCCGAGAATGCACTGCTCAAGCAGTACACCGCGCTACTTGCCACGGAAGGTGTCGATGTCACATTTCAGCCGGATGCAATTCAGGCGATTGCGCGGATTGCTTTCGAAGTGAATGAGGCCATCGAGAACATCGGCGCGCGCCGATTGCATACGATTCTGACGACGCTCCTCGAGCAAGTCTTATTCGACGTGCCCGATGTGGTCAAGGAAAAGAAAATGAAGATCAGCGCGAAGTTCGTCGATGAGCGACTCGAGAAGGTCGTGCGGAATCGGGACTTGAGCCAGTATATTTTGTAACTGAACTTGTCATTCCGAGCGAAGCGAGGAATCTCTGGATTCGAAGCCACGGCATTTCGATAGCTCTTCGATGCTTTGGAAGCGCGTGGTGCCTTGACCTTTTTCGGACTGACGAAAGGCTCTTCGAGTCGCGCGATTCGGGACGTGATGAACGAGTCGCTCCCATGTCGCGTCGTCAACCTCGCCGAGCGTCTCGCAAGAGTAGGGCGGTCGCTTTCGTTTGAATAGTTCTGAAAATCTCATACAACCGCAGGTTGCTCGACAGTCCCTTCTGTATGATAACGAAGTGCCTCGGAGCAGAGATCGAATTGATTCGGCCAATAGATTCCGCCGCCGTTCTCATAGACCTTAACGGCATGGAAAAACGCTGCGTTCGCAAACGTCTCCTCGAAGACCGAATTGCGAACGATCTTCCCCATGTCGAAAATCTTCACGACGCCGTCAGAGAATGTCACACGAACGTGCTGTAAGGGCAGAGCATGAGCACTCGTGATTTCAATCAAAGCCGCCATACAAACAGAACCTAATTCTTAAAGAAGAAGTTTTTTCGTAAACATCCAGATACTCATGGATTCGAAGATTCCGAATACCGTTCGCGTGCAGCACATGGCACCGCAGTTCCATCTGAGGAATTTCTCGCCCGACGAGAAGAAGCGAAGCATTTATGCTTTCGACAAGGTCACGCAGAAATCATTTCTTGCAGCAATCAATCGGGTTGCCTACGAGGACTATTTTTATGACGATACTGAAATGAATCGTCGTGCTCGTGAACTCGGTGCTCCAACGGATCAGATATTTGAGAGCTTCTTTGCCGAACTGGAGGCTGCTACTGCACCCTTGATTTCAAGCATTCTTGATCGAGTACGTAGCGATTCCACACCGAGGTGTACGCTGGCTGAAAAATTTAAGCTTGCTGAATGGGTGGCCGCACAAATTGTCCGTACGCGGGCTTTTCGCGAGCAAATTCTTCAATACGAAGAAGCATTCAAACGATGGCAACTATCTCGATATCTTCCACCCCACATTCTGGATGGTTTTGACCTCGTGCCTGTCAGTGAAGCTGCGATCCACGCGCAAGCCGGGTTTGGACCGATCATGGAGGACATTGTCAGGCTGCTTTACTATGGGTGTTTTTTGCGGATCGGTCGAGGGGTTGCAGGTTCTGATCTTATTACATCGGATAATCCTGCTGTTCGCACGAAGGGAGGCTTGGGTGAGGTCGGCAATAGGATGATTTTGCCCATTAGCTTCGATTGCGCCATTATTTTTGAACGTAATACCAGCAGGGGGATTTATCCTCAGGGCTATGATGCCGGTATTTATGAAATATCACGGGACGAAATTGATATGTTCAATTATCTTCAGGTAAGGCAGTCCTATCGTCAGGTATTCGGCATTACTCCAGACTTTACGATGGTAGACGCAATGATAAAAGGCGACCCATCACTCACGCTTATGAAAAGGCCTCGAATTAAAGTGGTTTCGCTGCCTGAGTTGTTTGCTTGGTCACCTGTTCTGCCATAGCTTCTGTGGCGGCTCCCGGGAACGGAATGATTCTCTTCCGGTTAGCGGGGAACATGCAAATCAAATTCGGGACCGACGGCTGGCGCGATGTCATCGCGGAGAATTACACATTCGAGAATGTTCATCGCGTCGCACGCGGCGCGGCACTCTACTTCAAAACGCTGCCGAACGCTGCGAGCGGCGTGATGGTCGGCTACGATGCCCGGTTCCTCAGCCGGGAATTCGCGGAGCTATCGGCGCGCGTGCTTGCCTCTGAAGGACTGAAAGTCCTGATCGCCAAGTCGGTCGTTTCGACACCGGCCACGTCGCTTGCCATAGTAAAGAAGAAGCTCTGCGGCGGCGTGATGATTACCGCCTCGCACAACCCCGCGAAGTACAACGGCTTCAAGATCAAAGGGGACTATGGCGGCTCGGCGCTGCCGGACGCCATCACGGTAATTGAAGAGGCGACGAACAGCGAAGCAAACGGCATTAAGACATCGCTGGATTTCCATTCTGGCGCGCTTCCGTCGTTCGAACAGTACCAGAAAGATGGACGTATCAGCGAGGTCGATGCCAAGGCGATATACATCAAAGAGCTTGCTCGGCTTGTGAAGCTCGATCGCATCAAGCGCTCGAAGATCAAGGTCGCCTACGATCCGATGTACGGCGCCGGTGTCGGGAATCTGGAGACGCTGCTGCCATCGGCTGTCATCCTGCACGATGTTTGGAATCCCGGCTTCGGCAACATGCGCCCCGAGCCGCTTGCGGACACAACGAAAGAGCTTGCAAAGTTTATCGTCGAGCAAGGCTTTGATGTTGGTCTCATCACCGATGGCGACGCCGACCGCATCGGCGCGATCGACGAGAACGGCGAGTTCTTCTCGTCGCAGATGATCCTCTGCCTGCTTCTCAAGTATCTTGTGGAAGTTCGCAAGCAGCGGGGGATGGTCGTCGTCAGCCAGTCAGTGACGAGCATGGTCGAGAAGATGTGTGCGAAGTATGAACTTACGCTTCAGCGCACGCCTGTTGGCTTTAAGTACATCACGGAATACATGCTGAAGGGCGGCGTGCTTATCGGCGGTGAAGAATCGGGTGGCATCGGGATTCCATCGCTCCATATTCCCGAGCGCGATGGCCTCTTCAATGGCCTATTACTGTGCGAGATTTGCGCCCACTACAAGAAGCCACTTGGAGTACTTGTTGCAGCGCTCGAAAAGGAATACGGGCCACACAAGTATGACCGCTATGATTTCCTCACCACCGACGACCGTAAACTGAAAGTCCTCAATCGAGCAAAACAAGGCTTCACGGAAATCGCTGGACTCAAAGTTCTGAACACCAGCACGTTGGATGGCTTCAAGTACACGCTGGAGAAAGGCGCGTGGTTTATGCTGCGCGCCTCCGGCACCGAGCCGCTATTGCGATATTACGCCGAGGCGCCGAGCGCGGCGTTGGTCAAGAAGATTCTCGCGTTCGCGAAGAGTCTGTAGCGGCGCGGTTTCCGCGCCCAATGACATGGCGCACGCGGAAGGCGCGGAAACCGCGCCACTACAATTCGTTGTACCTACTGATTGATCGGCTTCTCGAGGACGATATTAACCGTTCGTGAGTAGAAGCGGCCTTCGGGAATATTGTTGTCGAACAGCAGCACCGATTTGCCGACACCCTTTACGATGACATCGGTTGCGCCCAGCATAGCAGCCACGGCCTTGGCACGATCTTCCGTCAGCTTCTGATTGAGTGCGTCCTCTCCGCTGCGATCTGCGTAGCCCGTGATCGTGGCCTTTGTGCCACGCGAGACTTGCTCCCGAATGATGTCGATGACGTGCTGATTTGCCGGGTCGATCCTCGATGCTCCAAAATCGAAGAGTACGAGTGTGTAGCGCTCGATGATCTTATCCGCAATGTGCTCCTCGCGCTTCTTGCTCAGTGTCGTCTGGCGGACGGGGATCGTGCCGATCGCGGTCGAATCCTGACCGGCGGAGTCGGTGACTTCGAGTCCGTATTCGATGGTATCTTCCGATCGCGGAATCTTAGATGCCGAGGACCTCAAGTCCCACATCCATCCCTGGATGGGTTGAGCACCCTTACCAAACACATGGTGTAGTATCATCGCCGGCTGCATTGCGTACAAGTCCCATGCCTTGACGCCCGCCTGCGCGGTAACGCTCGGCACAAACTGCATCATCGGCGGATTGGTCGTGAGCGTCGTATCCGAAAGAACGATCGGTTCAAGAATAGAAGGATCGTTCGTTGCGATTTCGACGCGGCGGTTCTCTTCCTTGCCATCCTGTTCTGTAAGGGAGGAGGGTTTTGCAGGAAGACCGCGCATCTGAATCGAAATACGGTTTGGCGCAATTCCCCAGACATTCTTCAGATAGTCGGCCACCGCATTGGCTCTCACCAAAGCAAGATTATTATCGGCAAGCTCTTCCGGCTCGTTCGACGTGCAGCCGGTAAGCGTGATCCGCGCCTTCGGAAGCGCGCGCATACGCTGTCCGACGATGTTCAGCAGATCGTGATAGACGCGGACGTTATCGGTGGAGTCCGTCTTATGTTCGTTGAACGCGGCGGTCTGATCGGCTCGGATGTTATTATAGCGCGCTGGGATCTTCGCATCGTCGAGTCCGAAGAGCACGAATGGCAGCAGTGGAGTCATCGTCGTGGAGTAGAACTCCTCGACCGTGACCGAAAGATTTGACGAATCTCTGACGCCATCGATAATCGTGTAGGCCTTGATTCCGACCGCTAATGCAGGCGGCGGCGGAGGTGGCGGTGGGGGAGGAGGTGGTGGTGGCGGGGGCACGTTGATGTGGATCGGCGTGTAGCCAATGCTGGCTCCCGCACGGAGCGCGCTCACCGACCATGTCAAACCTGTCACCATCGGCGTCAGACCGTAATCGTAGTAGAGCTCCGGTATGAGATGCAGCGTGCCGGAGGAGTTCAGCGGCAGTGGATATTGAAGACCCGCGATGATGCCAAAGCGAAGCTTCTCTGCCTGAGGAATATTTCCCGAGGTATCGTTTCTTGTTGCGCGTCCGGCAGTATACGTGCCGACATCCGTGGTCTCGGACTGTTGAAATGTCGGCGACAGGATCATCCCCGCACTGGCTCCGAGCATCAAGCGGAAGCCACCGAGTTCCATCGCATAATACGGCTCCAGCGCGGCGAGAGCGAACTGCCCGGTCATCGAATGCGTGATCGTTGCTTGTT
>JADGPZ010000219.1 GCA_017882165.1 Candidatus Kapaibacterium sp. | reverse complement strand
TGTGGGTGGCGAGCCGATCTTCCGGCTTTCGTCGAGCGAATTGCTTCCTGCGGGTCTTCGACGTTCCGTGTTTCTCATGACGCCCGCGCCAGACGTGATCGAGGCGACATTCCGATACGAGAACATTCTGCACGTTTTGATCGCGCTGCTCTTTGCCGCTGTCGTTCTCGGTTGCTTTGCCCGTGCTTATCTGCTTGCCATCGAAGAAGCAACGTGGCAATCGCGCGCGCTGAGGACTGCCGGGTATTTCCTGCTTGTCATCGCGGCGTTTGGTCCGCTGTTCGGCCCGATGGGTATCGATACATCCTCTGGCCTGACACTGGCGACTGTGCTTATCCTTGCGGGTTCGTATTCGGGCGGTCCTGCGGTTCGTCGAACGCCGGCCGACCGGCTGATCTATACGGGAGCGGTCATTTCGCTCGTTGCCTCAATTGGGATGAACGCTTTTTCGATTGCAGTCGGCAGCGCGGCGGCTGGCGATGTTCTGAAATCGTCAAGATCGCTCATCACGCAGGAGCGGCAGAATGCTCTTGAGGATGAACATCTTGCCTCGGTCCGCGTTCGGTTCGTGCTTGATTCGGCGCTTGTCGCAGAGCAAGGATCGGGACTCGTCGCGCGATTCTCATATTCGAGCACAGCACCACTCTATCTCTTCGGTGAGCATGATGCAGTAGCATCGCCCTCCGCATTTCAGCCGCGCGGTGGAATGGTTCACACTCACACCGGCGGAGCCGCTTGCAGCCCAACGGTGCCTGCGATGCTCGGTTCCGAAGACCAGTACCTGGATTCCACCGTGCGCGTGCTGGCAGCCATGGAGTCTGGCTCGCATGTCTCGAAGAGCTTTGGCCCCTTCGCGCTTTATCTCGCCGAGGATGCTGGACTCATAATTGATAAGGGCGAGGCTCATTATCGCCTATCTATTGGCAAACTCCGAGCTGGACATCCCATCGAGTTGGCAGCCGCTGAGCACTAAGATTGCACCATGACACTCTTCGAAAAAATCGCGAACCACGAAATCCCGGCGACAATCCTTTACGAGGATGCTGAGATCGTCGCCTTTCGAGACATCAATCCGCAAGCCCCTACTCACGTTATCATCATCCCCAGAAAGCCGATCACATCGGTCAACGATCTTACTCCAAACGATGCCGAGCTTATCGGTAAACTCGTCCTTGTAGCGCGGAAGTTGGCGATTGATCTTGGAATCAACGAATCCGGCTATCGGCTCGTCTTCAATTGCGGGCCGGATGGGGGGCAAACGGTCGATCATCTTCACCTGCATCTACTCGGCGGCCGGGTAATGGGCTGGCCGCCGGGATAACTCACGCGACTAAGCCTCGCAGCAACGCCAGATTCCGATAGTCCTCCGTCATCGCCTCGTCCTTCGGGGTCTCAAGGATCTTCGGGATGTTCTTGAAGCGACGATCATTCATCAGTAAGCGAAAGGCTTCGATGCCGATCTCGCCCTCGCCGATCTGCTCGTGCCGATCCACTCGGCTTCCAAGGCCTTTCTTGCTGTCGTTTGTGTGGACGCAAACAAGTTTGTCGAACCCGATGCGCGACTCAAATTCCGCGAACGTCTTGTCCCAAGCCGCCTGATCGCGAAGATCGTAACCTGCGGCGAAGAGGTGGCACGTGTCGAGACAGACAGCCATACGTTCGGGCTGCTGCACCAGAGCAATGATCTGCTCCAGATGTTCGAAGCGATTACCAACAGAAGTGCCTTGTCCGGCTGTGATCTCCAGCACCGACTTCGTCGTGAACCCATCGGTTCGCTCATGGACCCAATCGAGCGCCATCGCAATGTTTCTGATTGCACTCTCTTCGCCATCGCCACCATGCGAACCGGGATGGAACACGAGGTGATCGATACCAAGAGTATTCGCTCGGGATAGCTCTTGCAAGTAACTGTCTCGCGACTTCTTTTGAATCTCTGGATTCGATGAGCCGAGATTCAGCAGGTAGCAGGCGTGCGCGACAAGGGGACCGTTCTTCTTCCATGCCTTCCGTCGTGCTCGGAAGGCAGCACTCTCATCATCAGTCAGCTCTGCCGGCGCAAACCACTGCTTGTTGTTCTTGACAAAGAGCTGGAAGGTGTTGATGTCAAGCTTCTGAGCTCGATCAAACGCGGTAACGAGCCCGCCAGCCGTCGAGACATGAGCGCCAAGGAGAGGCTCCGTGAGAGGAATGATGGGTGAGGAATGAGGGATGAAAGGGGAAGAAGGATCAGGCTTCACCTGCTCCTTCATGTTTCCTCTTCTATCCTTCATTCTTCATCCCTCAGCCTACATCCTTTCGACAAACGTTACTCGCCCTCGACGTACATCTTCAAGATCTCTGCAGCCTTGCCGGGATTCGGTCCCTGCTGGGCGATTTGATCCTTCGATCGCGTCGTGACATCGGGCAACGCGACGATCTTGTCAACAACGTCCATTCCCTCGATAACCTGGCCCCACACGGTGTATTGCCGATCGAGGAAACCAGCCTCGCCATGCATGACGAAGAACTGGCAGGACGCCGAGTTCGGGTCCTGCGCGCGCGCCGTCGAGAGAATGCCGCGTGTATGGTGGATGTCGTTAAACTCAGCATTGATCCGGCGCGGCCCGTTGCCGGTCCCATCATTAGAGAGATCATCGTCCTTGGAATTCGGATCTCCGCCCTGAATCATGAAGCCCGAAATCGTGCGATGGAACGTGCAGCCATCGTAGAAGTGGGTCTTCGCGAGATCCATGAAGTTGGCGACGTGATTCGGCGCGACCTTCTCGAACATCTGGCACTTGATCGTGCCCTGCTTGGTCACAATGACGAGGTGCCGCTTCGGGTGCGCGGTGGCCTTGTCGAGGTTTGTCCCGGTCACGGGCGGCTTGTAGCCGGTTTCAGGATTCATAGCGGATAGGGTGTGGGTAAAAGATGCAGTGATGGCAGCCGCGATAACAAGCGAGGCTGCCGCGATCGAAAGGATGGTGCGAGCACCGATGGTCTTGGATTTCATAGATGGATGAATTGAGCAAGAAAGTCGCTGTTTATGGAAGGTGTTGATAGGCCCGCGCGGGCTTTTCAGTTCCCAATATCCATGCGGGTTAACCGATAGTAATCTCCTGACTCGGATTGTTGAAGCTACCCGGAACCGCATTCCCCTTCGGATCGATGAGCTGCAGCTTGATCGTATGCTTGCCCTTTGCGAGTCCGGTGATGTAGTACGGTTGCCATTTCACAATGTCCGTCATGGCGTTGCCATCGATCGCAAGCATCACTCTGTAAGAATCCGGTCCGAGTGTGGCGTTGGCCACGAAGAAGTCGAGCAACACTCGTCCCGCATCACTGCCAGTGTATGCGCCCTTCGGACGCGAGTATGTCAGAAGCGGCGCCTTCAGATCGTTCGCAGCAGTCTTCCCGGATGGAGTAGCACCGACACTGAACGTTCGTGCGGCGAACGACTCCGGCGCCTTGATACTCTCATGCCAGGAATACGAAGGGAATGCCCGGATGGTGTGCTTGCCCGGGGCGAGCACGCCGATGTTGAACGGCTGGCCGTTCTTATAGTTAGCCATATAAGGCTTCTCATCAACGATGACGTGAATGTGCTGTCCCTGCTTGGAATAGGCAATGCCCTTCGTGCTGTCGGCGCCAGTTGGGACTGCCAGATCTATTCCTGTGACTTGCATTACCACGCGGACGGAGTCCGTCGCATTCTTCAGAACCTGACCCTCACTCGGCGAGACGATCGTAAGCTTCGCAGAAGGATAGGGCGGGCTGCCTGTGGCCGGTTCGATAGATATCTTCGGGGTCGCCG
>JADGPZ010000031.1 GCA_017882165.1 Candidatus Kapaibacterium sp. | reverse complement strand
GTCTGCGCGAGAGCCATCGCCGGAAAGGCGCACGCGATCAAAAGCAGCCAGGGGGTCAGTCTTCGCATGATTCGGGCCGAGTCGTTTGTAACCGGAGTCGTCTCAAGAACACACAGGAGAATTCAAAGTTACAACAAGCTTAATTCGGATTCAGAATTGACCTAAATCGGAATTGTTGAATTCGGGGGCAAGTTAGTCCGGCGTCAGATCACCGCCAGCGCCCACGCTCGGCATGATCTCATGTAGTTCACGACATTCGATTTACAATCCGATCATTGCATTATTCCTTGCATGACCCTCTTTACGATTTAATGCTGTGACACACCAGCCATTGACGCGAAGCGTGACGCGACGCGTGACGCGACGCGTTACATCAGCGACACTCTCCCTTGCACTCGGTGGTGCATTCCTGATTGCGTCGCAACTTCTGACTGACGCTCAAGTGAGCGCTCAAGTGAGCGGGCAAGCAAGTTTGGCGCGAGTGCGGAAGACATCCGAAGGGCAGGTGCCGTCACAGCGGGCCGTCGTTCATTTGCAACAAGCTCCGCTGCCTGCGCCTCAACTTTCGCCCCAGTCGGCATTACAGCCTGCGCCTCAACGAGAGGAGCGCACGCAACATGAGAGTCGCGCCACGCGGAAGGCCGAGGCTCGCGAGCAAATCATTGAGCGCCGCAGCGAGCAAGTCCGTCGCGAGGACTTTTGCCGCAAGCTCGAACTGCGACGACAGGAACTGCGCGGCCGCGAGCGCAAGGACGGTTCGAAGGCTGAGCCGTTTCGGAGAGAATTTCAGGGAAAATAATTTGTCATGGATTGCCCGGGAATGAACGATCATCCCCGGGAACTTGGGGCGCAGCCGGGAAGTTGTACCCTATGCATCGGACGCGCAGCGTTTGCGATGCAGAACAAAGTGTGAGACTTATAGATGTAGGCGGGTTCCATTTAGGCCGTTTGTATCTAAAGTCAAGGTGAGAGAAAAGACACTGTTGGCTCCATTGGCGTAAGCCAGTGGGGCCACAGTGTTTTTTAAAGGGTCTCTTTGCGAGCGGAACGAGTGCCTGAGTGGTGAGTAGCGGGCAATGAATCATCCGAAAGGTCTAACGCAAAACGAGTAACGAGTGCTTGCGGCACTCGTTACTCGTTACACATCCACTCGTTACTTCTAACCTATCTCTCGATCGCGAGCTTCTTCGTCACGCGAGAGTATGGCGTCTCGAGCCGGAGATAATACGTCCCGGCCGGGAGCGACGAGCCATCGAATGCGATCGCGTGATCGCCGGTCTCCATCATGCCTTCGCCGACCGTCCGCTGCACGCGGCCCATCACGTCAACAAGCACGAGATTCACGTGCTCGTGTTCGGGCAGCGTGAACGTCACTTCCGTCCGTCCTGAGAATGGATTCGGATGCGCGGAAAGTGCGATCGTCTCAACCGGTCCTCCAAGAACAGTTTGGAACTGCTGGGTGCACGTGATGTGGTCAGCGAAGTTGCTGCAAGCGCGCTTCGTTCCGGTACTATTGTAGGTCGTCACATTGACGTTGTATGGGCTGGTCACGCCATTTCCTGGGCGGTACCATACGACGAAGCCACCCTGCTTGGTGCCGGTTGAGACCCCTGGGCCAGTGAAGTGGAGTGTGTCTCTCGAGAGATAGATGCTGTCAGACCACCCTAATGGCTGATGCGCAGAATCGATCGTCCAGCCGGGTGACGTTACGAGCTGGATATCGTTGACCGCGCCTTCTCCAGCCGGGCGCGTGTTGTAGACTCGAAGGCTGTCCATGCACTCACCGGCCGTGCGCGTAAACGTCACGGCGTCGCAGGGGGGTGGCTGTACCGTACAGGTGGCAGTGTCGTTGCCGCCACTGAGGATTTGGTTGTTCGCAGCATCATAGGTTACCCAATGAATGTAAACCGGAGTCCCAGGAACCACTGGGACGAGCGAGAAAGTAATGTCTTGCGATTGAAATTCTACCATATCGCTATTCAGCGCGGTGAATCGAAGCGATGCATTGCCGCCACCAAAACTCGGAGTCCAGCCAAAACTTGATGTAGCGATGGGTCCGAATGTCGCCTGCGACGAATTGACCGAAAGACTAACCGAATGGATTGCCGATGGGTTAGGATAGTGCAGGTTCTTCACCACTGCAGTGTAGTTGCAGTAGTTTGGAGGCAGCACGAGGTTCACAGAGTCCGGCCCGGTCGGTGGTGTGGTACACGGGGTCATTAGGAGGTTTCCGGTAGATGCCGTTCCTGCCGTGTCCGTCGTGGCCCAATGCAGCGTGTATGGTATCTGGCTCGGGTTGCTCATCACAACCGAGAAGGAATTGGAGAGGCCGCTGGCCAGCGGCGGTGCGGAATTGAGCTTGATATAGTATAGGGAGTCCTGATGGGCAGGCGGAATATAAACGGCCCAACCCGGAGCGGAATTCGGAGACGATTCGAACGTCACGCCGGGGGTCTGACTGACCATGAAGAATTCCGTAATCGGCGAAGTCGGTTTGTCTTGTGAAACATGGAAATTCTTCAGCGTCATCGTATAGGCGCAACCACCGAGGCCTGCGACTGCAACCGTGTCGGTGGATCCGTCCACGGTGTTCAAGCATGGGATTGCAGCGATGTTCTTGGCCGTGTCGTAGTCGATGTGGGTCAACGTGCTTGCGTCAGTGTAGGTGTAAGCAGTCCACTCGAAGCTGTATGCGTGCTGGCTCGGATTTCCCCGAGCGGTGAGAATAAATCCATCCTGGTTCGATCCAGGACCGATGCCGCTTCCGCCATTGGCATGAAAGTAGGCGTCGCTTGCTGTTACGGAATCGAGCACCCATCCATCGGGCGCTTTGATGGCGGAGGGTCGCATGGTAAGCGCATTGCCCCCTCCGGCACCCACGAGACTGAACTTCAGGCCCTGGATTGGCTGGTACAAGCCATTACGATTGAAAATCCTAAAGTTAAAAGACGCATCGCAACTCGGAAGGATACTCGACGTTACAGTCGCAGTATCGTGCGGCTGAAAGAACTGGTCGTACCGAGTGAAGAGGCATGTTGTGCCCGAGCAGATCTGCGTCGTGTTACCGCCCGTCACAAAATACGTCGTCCATTGGATGCAGGTATATTTTTGGAGCGCGCTCGTATCGAACGAAAGATCGAACGTCGAATCGGCGAAACCGTGAGGGATTGGTTGGCCAGTCGGTGGCGGATCGACACTATCCGTCAGAAGGGTCGGGTTGCTTGCGAACACATTCCAACCATGGTAGGTCGCAGGTGGGGAAGAGGTAGTGCCAGCGCTGAACGGATCGTAAATCACTCCCGGTGTGGTAATCTGAAGGGTGACCTTGTTGATCTGCTTAAATGAGGGATTCCGGTTAAAGATGGCATACGTCCACGATCGTTCGAGCCCAAGCTCTGGCCGGAAGGTAAGCGTGTCGCACGGCTGTGCCTGCGCGGCCGGGGGGGCAGCACCAAACAACGAGATCGCGAGAAGCAGAGAGGATAGAAGCCGGTTGAAGACTTTCATAGCAGATCGAAAAAATGATAGATTAACAGTAGCGTAACAGGGAGGCGAATGAAAAAGAATTCCTTCCCGGCAAAGAATCTCACGCGTGAGCGCGATGCCACACGCAAAAATACGGCAAGAATGTCAGCAGGGGCAAGAAGCGCAGGATTCGGGCGTCGCGTGCCAGACGCCTAAAACACCAGCACGATCCCAAAGCCAAGGACGATCCCGATCAGCGCGAGGAGATCGAAGTTCCGCCGCCCGGGTTCGATGCCAGCTTCGCGGAGGATGGCGAAGATGCTCCAGCGCTGGAGTTCGGGATAGTGTTCGTCCATGGAAGAACGGAGAATGATGTATCGCAAACGCTGTGTCGAGGTGAAGAACCACATAATGTAGCAAGCGATAAGCGCGGTTGTCCCACAGCTTGTCGCCACCACGAAGAGCAAGGCAGCTTTCGCCATCACGAGGAGCATCCGGTAGCGGAGCCAATCGCGTTCGAAATCTTCCGTGCCGTAGGAAGTGTGCATGTTCTGATGGAATGAGAGCCGAACCACGAAGATCGAAAGCATGGCATCGATCTCGGCCATCGCGAAAAGAAAGAACAGTACGCCGATTGCGGGCGAGCTGCTCTCCTTCATGAGGTAGAACGAAACCATCATGATGGCGAAGGCGAGGATCGAGTAATCGCTCCGCCAAATCTGGAGCAGAAGCTGAGCACTCCGCTGCCGCTTGCCGGCTTCGAACAGACGGCGCATTCGGCCAGTCCGGCGTGCTGGGTACCGGTTCCGCTGCTCAGCGTCAATTTCCTGCTGCGCTTCCCGTTTCACCTCCTGCTTTCGTTCGATGTGCTGGATCAGCTCCTCTGCAATTTCCAACGTGGACGGGCCGTCGGAGCAGATATCGTCGTTCGTCTCGGCAGGATGCCCGATGAGATTTGATTGCTGCATGAGGGAAACTCTGAAAGAGGAGTCTGTTTCGCAAATAACCAGACGAAATGTGCTGCCTTTTCATAGCTCATACACTGCGCGCGCCAAGTAGTTTCGAATGATTCGAATCGGCAGCCTGTTTCTTTGCGAGATATGCCGGTTATCGAAATAATTCTTCGCACCCTTCTTCCCGCGCTATACGCAGGCCTTGTGTTCTACTTTGGCCGGACGTTTTTCCGTCCGCTTGACGTGGCTCGTCGCCTGAAATACGCGTTGCCTGCCGCCTATGCGGTGATTGCTGTCCATGCTCTCTATATCGGCGCCTATACGGCAACGGAGCATCACGAGCTTTTGGCAACGATCTACGAACTTATGTCGCTGATCGCATTCACGTTGTTTGCGGTCTATGTGTTTGCCGAGCTTCGGCTTTCGAAGGAGACATCGGGAACAGGCTTTTTCGTCGCGGCGGTCGCGTTTCTGTTGCAACTCGCATCATCCCTGACCGTCGGCAGCGAGAGAGTAACCGAGATCAAGCCGCTGCTGAAGGACCCGATTTTCAACCTGCACGTTACAACTTCCGTATTTGGATATGCGGCGTTCATTTTGGCGGCGATCTATGGCGGGCTGTATCTTTTGCTCTACCGCGCGCTTCGCCGCAACGAGTATGGCGCCCTGTTCGAGCAGATTCCGAGCCTTTCCCGACTCGAACGGTTCGGCACGCGTGCGACGGCAGTCGGTTTTGTGTTTCTGACTCTCGCAATCGCGCTTGGCGGTGTATTACTGACGCACTTCCCGCCAGCTTCAAATCCAATAGGATCGATCACGGGAGCGATGCCAGCATCGTGGTCGATGCTATCATCGTACTCGATGCTCCTCGATCCGAAGATACTGATGACGCTGCTGGTGTGGCTCGTGTTCGGTATTACGCTGCTCGTTCGGCAATTCTGGCACGTTGAAGGCCGGCGGCTCGTGCTCTTCTGGATGTCCGGCTTTGCTCTGACCGTGATTTCCATGACGATTGTCAATATGATTGGGACCAACTTTCACAGTTTCCTCTAATTGCAGCCGGTGCCCCAATCGCTCATCTCCGTCAGCATCTCGCATCACCGGGCGCCGGTGGAAGTGCGCGAGCGGATTTACCTGAAAGAGCCGGAGGCACGCGCACTGCTCGACCGGATGCGCCCCGAAATAGCCCGCGAGGCGCTGATCCTTTCGACTTGTAATAGGACGGAGCTGTTTGCGCTTCCTGCCATCGCCCACGATGGATCAGAGCAGGTCACAAGCGAACATCTCATAGAGTTTCTGCTCGTTGCGAAAGGTATTCCGCATTCCGAGACCGGCCAATTCAAGGACTACTTCGAGCGGATGTCCTATTGCGACTCGATCTTGCATCTTTTTCGAGTCGCCAGCGGTACCGACTCGCAGATCATCGGCGATCAGCAGATTCTTTCGCAAGTCAAGGACGCATTTCGCATCGCGACCGAATCCGGAGCCTCCGGCAGCATTCTGACGAAACTCGCGCATGCCGCGTTCCGCTCGGCAAAGCGCGTGATTTCGGAGACTTCGCTCATGACCGGCGCGGCGACAATTTCTTTCGCAGCCGTCGAACTAACCCGAAAGATATACGACGACCTCCGCTCCCGGCATGTCCTGATCATTGGAGCGGGCGAAAGTGCCGAACTGGTGGCGAAGCACTTTATCGAACGTGGAGTCACAAAACTAACTATTGCCAATCGGACTCTTGGAAGAGGATCCGAACTCCTCGACCGTGTGGCGCAGGCTTCCAACCTGCGAGCACAGGCTGGAAGCCTTTGCCACGCGATCGATCTCGAAGCGTTGCAGGATGCGCTTCCGCTGGCCGATATTGTCGTGAGTGCAACTTCTGCACCCGGCTACGTACTGACTCGCGACGTCGTTCAGGCCGCGATAAAGAAGCGTAACACTTCCAGCCCGCTTGTGCTGATCGATATTGCCGTGCCGCGCGACATCGATCCAGAAATCAGGCGGCTGCCAAACGTATTCCTCAAGGACATCGACGATCTCCGCGCGATGGTCGATCAGAATCTGGAGCGTCGAAAGCTCGAGATTCCCAAAGCCGAAACGATCATCCGCGAAGAACTCGACAACTTTCTCCAAACGCTTTCGAAGCTCGAAGTCGGCCCGACGATCAAAGAACTTCGTGAGAAATTCGAAGCGATTCGGCGAGAGGAGATGGACCGGCATCGCTCCAAGTTGGACGAGAAGTCCTTCGCCATGATGGACGACATGACCCGCCGCATGATGAACCGCCTGCTCCACCAGCCGATGGTATCTCTCAAGGAGTCACGTGGCGCAGGCTTCCAGACTGCGAGCGATGACATGATGACGCGCATCGAGATCGTGCGGAAGCTCTTCGCGCTGGATGGCGCAGCTGGCGAAGAGTAACGCTTAAAACTGCCGGTGCCGCGTGGCGATCTGGCCTAAATTTCCGACCAGGACGGCACGCGTTGGGGAAGGATACGCGATGGCTTCCCAGCGATTGGACCCGAACTGGCTGTCGGTCCAGGTCACGCCGCTATCGGTGGACTCGGTGATTCCGCCACCATAGCCGACGGCGGTGATGACACCGGCGCCGTTGGATGCAATCGCATCGACGCCGAAACTGGTGTTCTTCACGGTCGTCCAGGTCACACCGGCATCCGTCGTTCGCAGAATAGCACCGGAGCCGCCGCCACTTCCGAGCGAAGTAGCAAACGCCGTCGTCGCGTTGATGAACGTTGCACTAATGAGTTGGCCGCTCGCGTTCGTCGTCGCTGGATGCCAGGACGATCCGCCATCCGAAGTCCAAAATGCCGTCCCAGAATTTCCAAGCGCAATGCCATTAGTCGGCGAGGCAAAGCTGAAGCAGAAAATTCCACCTGTGCTAGAGTTCGCAACCTTCTGCCATGTGACGCCGCCATCAGTCGTCTTCCAAATGTCCCCGTCCGCACCTACTGTATTCGGATCGTTCGTGCCGATGAATCCCGTACTTGCGTTGACAAAATAAATCGAACGCAGGAAGTTTTGCGTGTTGATCGTTGTGCCGTACCAGGTGTGGGCGCCATCGGTGGTATGATAGACGCCGAGGCCATCGCCGACAGCCATGCCGTTCATCTGATTGAAGAACCACAGACCATAGCAGGTGCCATTCCCACTGGAATTGCCAGTGGTCGGGATGGGCGTCTCTCCACTCCAGGTTTGTCCGCCATTGGTTGTGCGAACGATTGTTCCACCCACATCGCCCGCGCCGGCCGCATAGCCCATCATAGAATCGACGAACTGCACCCGGACCAAATCCCATGTTGTGAAGCTCTGTCTCATCGTCCATGTCGAGTCATCCCAATCGGGGAGCGTGTCATGGACATACACCGTATTCGTTACGGTGTTTGTGGTAGTCGATTGCGAGCAGCCAGAGAGCGCCGATAGAACGGCGAGTCCGATTGCAGCGAGCAAGACAAACAGTGCGGAGTTGTTCTTCATTTGGTAGTTAAGAAAGTAAACAATTCTCGGCGGAGAGGCAAATTTTTCAACGTTGGTTCCGTTGAAACACCGTGTGGCACGCCTTTATGCTGCGTCCTGTTTGGCGGGACGATGGCAAAAGTCTTACTCGGAATGTCGGGCGGAGTAGATTCCTCAGTGGCAGCGGCGCTGCTGCGAGAGGAAGGGCACGATGTGATCGGGATGACGATCAAGACTTATAATTATGAAGACATCGGTGGCAATCTGAAGCATGACACATCGTGCTGCTCGCTGGATGGCATCAACGATGCCCGCCGCGTCGCGTCGCGGCTGAAGATCGCGCACTATGTCACGGACATGACGGAGGAGTTCGGCCGCGAAATCATCGACTATTTCACGGATACCTATCTCACAGGCGAGACTCCGAACCCGTGCGTCAAGTGCAACCGTGAGATCAAGTGGGCTGCAATGCTGCGCAAGGCCGATCAGCTTGGGTGTGAGTTCATCGCCACGGGACATTATGCGCGCTTGCGCAATGAGAATGGCCGGATAATCGTCTCGAAGTCTGCCGATAGCACGAAAGACCAGACGTATGCGCTGTGGTCGGTGCGCGAGGAGCATTTGCACCGAACCTTGTTTCCGCTTCAGAATTACACGAAGGCCGAGGCGCGAATGGTGGCGGAGAAGCATGGCCTCTCCGTCGCGAAGAAGCAGGAGAGCTATGAGATTTGCTTCGTGCAGGACAACGATTACCGCCGATTCCTGAAGGATCGTCTTGCTGGGGATGCCGAGGGCGGCATCCCCCACGCGCTATCCGGCGGTGAGTTCGTGCTGAACGGAGAGGTCGTCGGGCAGCATGATGGCGTTCCGTTCTACACGGTAGGTCAGCGCAAGGGACTTGGCCTCAGCATTCCATCACATCCCGCGCCACTCTACGTTACGGGACTTGATGTGGTGAATAACCAGGTGCATCTTGGCGACGATGAAGAATTGTTCGGCACTGAACTTACCGCTCACAGCGTGAACTTGATCAAGTATACAACTTTGCCGGAACGCGGACTCCGCATCACGGCGAAGATTCGCTACAAAGATGAAGGCGCTCCAGCAACGGTACTTCCGCTTGAAGGCGATCGGATACGTGTTACCTTCGACGCGCCGCGCCGCGCGATCACGCCCGGCCAATCGGTCGCGCTCTATGAGGGCGACGATCTGGTGGGTGGTGGAATCATCGTTTAACTTTCATCGGTCCAAAAGGACCTAATTAGACCTCTATGACCTATATTAGAAAATCACAACTTGGCTTCGCCATTCTTGCAATTGTGTTCGCAGCGGGTTGCAATACAGTTACGCAGCCACAGCAATATAGTCCTGGCAGCTTCACCGCCGACCTGACCGATGGATCCGGCGTCACTACATATTTTACATCGACGAATGCACACGTTGTTCAAAATGCCACGGACTATTCGGTTTATTCGACGGAGAATTCCTACGAACTCGATGTGTTCGGAATTCCGATCTCTTCGGCATTGCCATACACTACAACGACCACCGACAACCAGAATCTCGACGTGAGGTACCACGATGCGGCGAACAACCGAGATTACGAGGCGAACTTTGCGGGCGGTTCTGTCACGGTGACGATCACGCAGACTTCGCCAACGTTGCAGGGGTCATTCCGCGGAAAACTTGTGTGTCAAGGAGTTCAGGACACCGTGCGGAACCTCACCAATGGCGTATTCAATGCCTCTTATTGATTAGCCCAATGGCCGATCCAGCAATCTCTCAAACAACCGAAGACATTCTCGCCCGCTATCGCGCCGAAGCACTCAAGGGTGGCGGCGAGAAGCGCATCGAAGATCAGCACCGCAAAGGCAAGCTCACCGCGCGCGAGCGGCTGGAGTTGCTGCTCGATGAGGGTAGCTTCGAAGAATTCGACATGTTCGTCCGGCATCGCTCCACGGATTTTGGTTTGGAAAAGCAACGGCCGCTCGGCGATGGCGTTGTCACTGGTTGCGGGCGCATCAATGGCCGCTTTGTCTATGTCTTCAGTCAGGACTTCACCGTCTTTGGCGGCTCGCTTTCGGAGACACATGCCGAAAAAATCATTAAGGTAATGGAGATGGCGATGCGGAACGGCGCCCCGATCATCGGACTTAATGATTCGGGCGGCGCACGCATACAAGAAGGCGTTGTTTCGCTCGGAGGATACGCCGACATATTCCTACTCAATACGCTTGCCTCGGGCGTTGTGCCGCAGATTTCCGCGGTCCTTGGGCCGTGCGCTGGTGGCGCAGTGTATTCGCCGGCGATTACAGATTTTGTGTTCATGGTCGAGGGCACGAGCTATATGTTCGTCACCGGACCGAACGTGGTGAAGACCGTCACGCATGAAGACGTGACGAGCGAAGCGCTTGGTGGCGCCGACACACACGCGCAGAAATCCGGTGTGGCACACTTCGCACTGCCGAGCGAGCTTGAATGCTTGAACGGCGTTCGAACACTGCTCAGCTATCTGCCCCAAAATAATCGCGAGAAAGCCCCGTGCTCGACTTCTGATGATGAGCCAACGCGGATTTGTACGGCACTGCAAAGTATTATTCCAGATTCGCCGAACAAGCCTTATGACATGCATGTCGTGATCGAGAGCATCGCTGACAAAGCAAGCTTTTTCGAGGTCCATCGCGATTTTGCAACGAACATCATCGTAGGCTTCGCGCGATTAGACGGCGAAGCGGTCGGCATTGTCGCGAACCAACCGCTTTCGATGGCGGGTGTGCTCGATATTGATTCGAGCACAAAGGGCGCGCGCTTCGTCCGGTTTTGCGATGCGTTCAACATTCCACTCGTCGTTTTCGAAGATGTTCCGGGATTCCTTCCCGGTACCGATCAGGAGTGGCGCGGGATTATCCGGCACGGCGCGAAATTGCTCTATGCGTTCGCGGAAGCGACGGTGCCGAAGGTGACGGTCATCACGCGAAAAGCGTATGGCGGCGCGTACGACGTGATGAACTCGAAGCATATTCGCGGCGACATGAACTACGCGTGGCCGACCGCAGAAATCGCTGTGATGGGACCGAAGGGTGCAGTCGAAATCATCTTCAAAAAAGAGATCGAAGAAGCCCGCGTGGTGGGCGGTCGCGTGGAGGGCGCCGACCCCGGCGCCCTCGCCCACGCTCGTGAGGAAGAGCTGACGAACGAATACCGCACACGATTTGCGAATCCCTACATCGCTGCCGAGCGCGGGTTCGTGGACGACGTGATCGAGCCACAGGAAACCCGCATCCGCCTCATCCGCGCACTCAAAATGCTCGCGACAAAGCAAGACACGAACCCGTGGAAGAAGCATGGGAATATACCATTATAGCAACTTGTTCCGATTGCTATGAAATACGAAGTATTGATTTATCAGGACGAAGACGGGAAATTCATTGCTGACTGCCCGATCATTCCAGGATGTATGAGTCAGGGCGATACATTCGAGGAGGCCGAAATGAATATTAGGGATGCGATCAAGGTGTGCCTCGAGGTTAGAAAAGAGCTTGGAATGCCTCCGATCATCGTGCGGCGCGAAGTTGAGGTTGCCTGATGCCGCAGGTTCCTATACTCACACCACAGCAAGTGATTCGAGTGTTTGAATCGTTTGGGTGGCAAGTCCAACGATCGAGAGGAAGTCACATTATGCTGACTTGCCCGGGCAAATTTCACACTCTTTCCATTCCAAATCACAGCGAGGTCGGTCGCGGTCTGCTTCGTGGTCAGATTGGCAAGGCAGGACTTACGATTGAGGAATTCCTGGATCGTTGCGGAGAGGTTCTCTGATGACCCGCATCTATCACTTCATCACCAAGAGTGATCTCGATCAGTATCTTAGCGCGAAAGCGTTGGAAGTGCCGTCTTTGAGTGGGCAAGGTTTCATCCATTGCTCGAAGCTCGATCAAGTCATTGAGGTCGCGAATTACCTGGCTCCGTATGATGAAGAGATGCATCTCATCGAGATTGACGAGTCGAAAGTGATCCCGGAAATCAAGTACGAGAATCTCGATGGAGGCGAGCGGTTGTTCCCGCATATCTATGGTCCGCTGAACCGGGACGCGATCGTTGCCATTCATCCGCTCGCGTGGGATGGGGAAGAGGGATACCAATTGCCTGAAAGCCTTATCATAAGCTAATCGAAACGATTCCGAATAACGAGTGTTTCGCACTCGCCTTTAATTGGTAGCCGCAGCCTAAAGGCTGCGGCTACCGAAGGAATCGGGGCGTGGCGCAGCTGGTAGCGCACCTGCTTTGGGAGCAGGGGGTCGCACGTTCGAATCGTGTCGCCCCGACAAGAAATGGATGAAGGATGAGGTATGAAGGATGAAAATCACTCGTACTTTAGGCATTCAAATTTGACCTTTCGGTTCTCCTCTTGCCCGAACGCGGGTTTGTGTCATGCCGTTAGTAGTACCGCATGATTCGGCTTTTTTCGACACTCGCCACACTCTCGGTTATCCTCTATTGTGCCGTTGCCGGGGCGCAAATACCCACTCTTAGCGTCTCCACAGACCAGCCAGCGCGCTCCATTATCGTAAAATTCCGCAGTGCGGCGGCGATGAGCGATTCCGCGCTGCTACAGCGGCTCAGCGGTGTCGGCGACGGAACGCGGCCGATCTTCAAGAATCACGCAATCGGTCTGGGCGACAGCCCGCAGCGCGCCGACCCATTCGGCCTTTCACGAATCGTGCAAATCCCGCTCCGCGAGGGTGTAGCGGCACAGGATGCGGTACGATCTCTAAGCGGTATTGCAGGATTCGAGTATGTCGAGCCGAATCTCCGCTACCGGCTTGACCGCTCGATCATCCCGAACGATTCTCTTTTCGATGGTCAGTGGTGGCTCCACAATATCCATGCGCCCGAGGCATGGGAAATCACCGAAGGCGACTCCACGATCAAAATCGGTTTTGTCGATACCGGCATTGACTGGTTGCATCCCGATCTCAAGAACCAATTAGCAGTTAATCCGCTCGAAGACATCAATCACAATGGTCTTTTCGATGCGTGGCCAGCAGATTCCGTCGGAATGGATGCCCACGGCCACATGGTCCACGGAGATATAGATGGCATCGACCATGATGGCAATGGCTACGCCAACGACGTGATCGGATACAACTTTGTCGATCAGGAGGTGGTGAACATCGGCCATTGGTCCGGCCGAGATGCAATCCCATGGGATGAGAATGGACATGGCACGGCCGTGGCCGGCGTCCTCGCCGCAGAGCAAAACAATCACACTGGTGTGAGTGGTGTGGCGCCAAAGTGCAAGCTCGTCGCACTCCGTGCATTCACTGCCGATGGTGCTGGCGAGGATGACGATGTCGCTTCTGCGATCGTCTATGCTGCCGACAACGGTGTTCGTATTTTGAATCTCTCGTTTGGCAGCAGTATTCCGTCACTCATGCAGCGCGACGCGATTCGCTACGCGACGAGCAAAGGCATGCTCGTTTTTGCCTCCAGCGGTAATGAAGGAGGCGACGGGCCGCACTATCCGTCCGACTTCGATGAAGTTGTATCGATTGGTGGTACTTCCAATTATCCGGCGGAGGACGCGCTCTACGGCTTTACAACCCATGGGGAAGGGATGGACGTCGTGGCACCGGGTGAGAACGTGCTGACGACGTGGCCGGACAGCCAATATCGATCGCTTACAGGTACGAGCATGAGTTCGCCAGTCGCGGCGGGTCTGGCGGCACTCCTGCTTGCGGAACATCCGAATTACACATCGCTCGAACTCCGCTCGGTTCTCGAATCGACCACGCAGGATGTTTATACTCCCGGATACGACCATTACAGCGCGAATGGCCGAGTCGATGCGTTGCGCGCGCTGAAGTATCAGGGCGGCGCGGCGATCAAGATTACATCGCCTCAGGTGCGCGACGAATTTCATTTTGGGGACACGATTCGCATCGCTGGCAGCGCCATGTCCACGCTCTTTACGAGCTACTCGATTGACTTTGCACTCGGCAACCGTCCCGACACCGATCCATCGGTCAATAATTGGATGAATATCACGACTGGAAGCTCGCAAGTTTTAGGTAGCACGCTTGCGATCTGGGATACACATGGTCTAACTGCAACCGGCGAGTACACGTTGCGCCTCGCTGTCCAGTCGAGCGACCGCCGCTCAACCGAGCAGCATCTGATTGTCCGGTTTGCAAGCGTGCCGCCGAAGTTTCAATGGTTCGCAGTCGATTCGATCTATCAAAATGGCGATCGCGCACTGCTCGTCCTCGCGAATTCGGATATTCCGACGCAGCTTGAGGCGCGATACGCCGCACCGGGCGTGGCGTTTTCGAGTAAGCTCGATGACAAGATTGGCCGGGAGCATGCCGTGCTCATCAAGCGCGAGGAAGCGCAGGTCGGAGTGCCGCTTGCCATCATAGCAATCCTCCGAACGCCGAACGGCGACACCAGCATGATGCAAACAACTGCAACCATATTAGACGAGGCATTTCCCGATCAGGGCTTTGTCCAGAAACCGTATGCCTTGCCGGCGGGGTACGTGCTGGATACTGTACTTGCAACGCCGGGCGGCGATGAAGTCGCAATGCTAAACTATGCGGAGCAGCAGATCAAAGTCTTAGCATTCGACGGCACTACGTTTCATGTCGTCGACTCCCTGGCAGACGCATCGTTTCCGATCGCGCTTGGCAATTCCGTTGGAGATAACAAGCCGGAATTGATGACGGAGTATCTTGGTGCCTGCCCATCACTCTCGTGTGGAACGACACGCGTGTACAAGAAGAACGCCAAGCACGCACTGCTCGGTGATCTGATATTCCGAAGCGACACGATCCGAGGCAGTACGTTTGCTCGCCTCGCACCCGATGGGAAGCAGGAGATCGTTGGTGTGATCGACAGTTCCTATCGGGCCTACCAGTATGTGAATGGTGCTTACCAATTGCTCGGAACGATGGTCAACACCGCGCCGCCGGTCTATTACAACCCTCGTGATGCGTATAACCCGAATGGCCAACCGAACGCTGCGCATGCCGATTTGGATGGGAAGGGCTACGAGAACTTGATCACGCTCGACATGGCCGGTAGTCTTGTGGTGTATGCGCGCGACGCAGCGGCCCCGACCGGATTCAAGGTCGTCTTCATCGATCCAAATGCCGCCGGTGCGGATGGCTCGCTCGTTGCTACGGGCGATTTCGATGGCGATGGCAAACCCGACATCGCATACGCGTTTCACACGATCGATCCCGAATATGACACGACCGGCGATGAGCTGGCGCAGTTCTGGACCGTGCGCGTCCTCCGAAACTTAGGCGGCCTGAAATTCGAGCGGATCATGGATGATCACTACTACGACCGTATATCCTTCTCCGGTGGTTCAGGATCGTCTTGCGTAGCCGCTGTGCCAAGTCTCACTGGTGGACGTTTCGACCAGCTTGCGCTCACGCTATCGCCAAATTTCTATTTGCTCCAATTCGACTCGGCGACCAGACGCATGAGTCCAACGTGGCGCTATCCACTCGCATCCTCTGCCCGTGGACCAATCGCATGGGATTTCGACCGCAACGGGATTCGCGAACTTGGTTTCCTTGCCGGAGACTCCATTCGTTTCTTCGAACCGGATGCCAACTTTGCAGCGCGGACGCCAACGCCGGGTGGACTTAGTGTTTCGCCCCGTGACACAAATCGGGTCGATCTCGAATGGGCGCCCGTCGAGCACGCGACAAGCTACATGATCCTCCGTGCCAACCCTGGCGACCCCAGCTTCACCATCATCGACACGTCGGCATCAACTAACTACATCGACACCAACGTCAGCAATGGAGCGTATCTAATCTATTCTGTTGCCGCAGTCTCGTCCCATTATCAGATTGATACGAGCCGGCCAGCATTCGGTGTTGAAGTCCTCGTTCATCCAATGCCGAGGCTTGTCGCGGCTACGAGTGCAAAGCAGACACTAACCGTTCGCACTTCGCAGCCAATTCGCTCATTTCGTCCGGCGGCGGGATGGATCATGCTTGACGATACGACCGCGCCCGCATCCATCACGATGAGCGCGGACAGCGAACTTCTGTTCGGCCTCGCCACTCCGATTGCCCTGGGGACCCACAAGATGCGCGTGACATCCTTCGGGTTGCGCGACAACTACAACTCGCCATTCGACACAACTCATTATCTCGCGTTCGATGTGCGGCCCGACACCATCCCCGAGCGATTCTTCATTGTGCGCTGGACGTTCGATCAATCGTCGGCCGGACTGCGGATTCATGTCATCTTCAACGAGACGCCCGGATCGGACGCCCTCGATGTCTCGCACTACTCGCTTTCGCCTTATGGCACGCTTGTCCGAGTGAGCCGGGACACTGCCGATCCGAATGCGGTGTACGTTGACGTTGCACCCGGCGTGAATCTGGTCGCACTCGGTGTGCCATTTGTCCTCTGCGTGCGGGGCATCACAAGTACCCGCAACACTCCGCTCGATGAAAAGGAGGGCGATTGTGTGGGAATCTCGTTCACCGAGCCGAATCTCGATAATGTGATGGTGTATCCAAACCCTGCCAAGCTCTCGGACGGCCAGCTTACCTTCGCTCGCCTGACGGCGCAGGCGGACATCCGGATCTACACGCTCGACATGCACTTCATCCGGCACATCCAGTCTGTCGAGAAGCAGGGTGGCGCCGTTTGGGATCTTCTTGACGAGAATGGGCACACGGTCGAAAGCGGAATGTATCTCTTCTTCGCGACGGGCAAAAACGATGGGGGAGTCACCGTCGAAGGCAAACCGTCGAAGCTGATAATCGTCAAGGACAAATAGGTCGCTAAAGACCCGTTCGTCGAATTCGTCCGCGAATCAGACCCATTGTGGATAACTTTTTAGCTTTCTCTAAGTTTTTCTTTTTGCGGAATTGTGTCAAATTGTGGGGATTTGTCCTGACTTAAGAAATTACTTTAAGTCGGGGCTTGACTTTTCATATTTCTCAACATATATTTGCGGTTCGGAAAAAGATGACGACTCGCAAATTAGCATCCGCCGCTGCACTTCTGAGCCTCATTGCGATGGCTCTCGGCTCGTGTGCAGTGCACCCGGCGATCCGGGCGGCTGCGGTGCAGGAAGGGCTGGCTTCTTACTATTCGAATGACTTCCAGGGTCGCCGGACATCAAACGGAGAGATCTTTGACAATCGGAAATTCACTGCGGCTCACCGGACGTATCCATTCGGGACACTCGTGCGGGTCACGAACCTCGACAGCGATGAGCAAGTCACGGTACGAATCAATGACCGTGGTCCGGTTAAGCCGGAGCGGATCATCGACCTGACGTACGCGGCGGCGCAGAAGATCGGCATCGTCCGAAGTGGCCTCGGCCATGTGCGCGTCGATGTACTCGAGTGGGGAAAGCGCGGATCGTCATAAGTTTTTTGACAATTGTTTAGAGTGGGCATGCGGATGTCGAACGGAGCGGTGGCAATGGCTGTCATAGGGGCAAGCTTCCTTAGCGGGAGGCTGGCAGCTAAAGTTGACGCTTCGTTCGCTCCGCCCAGCGGCGCTCGTTCGTAATTGGCCAGGCGGGGTAAGTCCTGCAAGGCAACCGAACGAGCGTCGCTGGGGGGAGATCCTCCAGCAGCCGAATGACAGCGTTTTTGCGCCTGTGCGGGGGATATTCAACGGGTCATGAAGATTTTTTGAAAAAAGATTCAGAATAGGTGTAACAAAACTTGATTTCCGAAGTTATTCGAGTGCTTCTTGGTGTGTCGTCTCGACGATGCGCCGATTAGGCTCCTGCAAAGCAACAAAAAAGCGAGTTTTTCGCATGGCGTGGTAATTGTATCGTATATTTGTACGGGCTATTACTCCGCGAGGGGTCGTTCAGCGTTTACTGAGCGGCACCAAAAGTCGAAGTATGTTCGGGAGGACCGTGTCCGTTCGGACCGGGTGCATGACGAAACGAGCGCCCGTAGTTCAACTGGATAGAACGTTGGATTCCGGTTCCAAAGGCTGAGGGTTCAAGTCCTTCCGGGCGCACTAAGGGAAGCTAAAGAGAAGATAGTTTTTATTGAATGATTCGATCGCAACGAGACCTTGCTGAGGTTCAGCAGCCGACGCACAAGCTCACTCAGACTGAGAAGCTTCTGCTCCGGTACGAAGAGACGCTTGAGTGGATGCGCAATAATCAGCGCATCCTCTCGGGTGTTGCTGTCGTTTTGGTCGCGGTCATCGCTGGGCTCTGGTGGTGGACCGGGCAGCGGAAAGCGAATAACGAGCGCGCTGCAACCTACACCACTCGCGTGATGAATTATTATCTGAGCGGTGACTATCGTCATGCAATCGACGGCGATCAGTCGCACAAGGTTTCGGGCGAGCCTCTATATGGCTTGCGCTACGTCGTCAAAGAGTATGGATCGAGCCCGGCCGCGACGGAAGCGGCAATCGCGCTCGGGAATTCATATTACTATTTGGGTAAGTACGATAGCGCTGGAATTGCCTTCAAGGCCGCTCCTTCCAACGACGATCCCGTCATGATGGCGTCGATCGAAGCAGGAAAAGCAACTATTTTGGAACATAGCGGTAACAAAACCGAAGCTGCGAAGTTATTCGAGAAGGCGGCAGGACTCGACAAGACCAATCCGCTCGATGCGGAGTATCTGGTCGATGCCGCCAGAGACTATGGGGACGCCAAACAAAAGGACGACGCTGTCCGGGTGTGGCAGAAGATTCTCCAGGACTACGGCGCCACGCAGTTCGACGATCAGGCGAAGCGAGAGCTGATGAAAATGAACGTCGAGCTTTAGGCACCGAAAAAAGTGTATTGAAACAGCGGCGTGAGCCTCTGACGTCAAAAACGTCAGCGGCGCACGAAGCGAAAAGTAGTGATAACAGTAAATTCGACTCCATCCACAACGGGATATGCAATTCATTGACACGACCGGTCCCGCGCGCACAGAGAGCGGCGGCGGAGTAAGGAAAAGTTGTTCAAACGGAGGCATTATGCATCGTTTCTTGACCGCACGGGCAACGCTACGCGTAGCGATGGTTGCCCTCCTCGTTGCTGCCGGCCTTGTGCTCATCCAGAGCTCGTCCCGCGCGCAATACTTTAAGCGCGTGAGCGGGTATCTCACGCAAGGCAACTCAGCCGTGTTCTATCCACGCGTGCCGAACAACTCGGCACTCGATACGATCTATGAGATTGCCGGCAATTATAATGTGTCCGGCACTCTGACGATTATCGAGGGCGCGGAAGTCCACTTCCTGCCTAACAGCCGTATCGTCGATTCTGCGTGTGGCGTCATCAGAGCCGACGGATTCGGTCCGGATTGGAACTCACCGTCCGGTCTTAACCGACGCATCTTGTTCCGGGGCCTTCCGGTCAACGCGAATTCCCACGAATGGGGTCATTTCCTCATTCTGCCAGGTGCGACGGCGTATTTCGCAAATTGCCGCTTCGTCAATTTCCTGAAGCGCGTAACCGTGGATACGACGCCGCTCTACTCGGCGGTCGGTGGAATGGTAGCTACGGCTGCTGCGAACAACGCAGCCATCAACGCTGCGGCCAATGGGGTCGGCGGCGTGATTTGCACGTTCGCGAAGAACACCTACCTTTATGACATTATCGTCGATAGCTGCCAGGCTTCGTTTGCCGGAGGTGCGTTCGCCTTCCTGCAGGCGCCTGCGAATTTTGTCGATCCGACGAATTGCGTCCTGAATGATGACGGCCGTCTGGCCCTCACGACTTTCCCGACGCCGCAAGTTCAGCGTCTCCTCATTCGCGACACCAAGGTGTTCAACAACGAGACAAATAACGGTCCGGGGTCGTACACGTCCACGACGGCTCTTGGTGGCGCAATCTACATGGCCTCGAACACAGCGACCATCTCGAGCGCGAATTATGTGAGCGCGCGACTTGGCTATGACACAAACGGCGTGATCCTGCAAGCCGCCGACACCATTGTGATCGAGCGTTGCGCTGCGATCAATACGTTCGCCGGCCCGACGGAGTTTGCAAAAGGCGGAGGAATTTATGCCGGTAGCAATACGGGGCTATTCCTTTCATACGCAGCGTTCAACAATGACACCGCAAGCGCGGCCGCAGGTGATGCGAACGCGTGGGGTGGTGCTGTTGCGCTCAGCGCAAGCTCTGGAGTCCAAGGCACGAATAATATTCCGGTCAATACCCAGGATCGCGCACCAGGACTTACGATCTACAAGAGCGCGAACTTCAACACGTGCGTTGCCGGACTTGGCGGCGCCGTGTTCCTCGACTGTCCGGTTGGGGCAGGAGGTCCCAGCGGCGTTCGTGGACCGGTACTTAATATTGATGGCGAGCACTTTGTGCCAGCCGGTGCTCGACCGGTTTCTGGGAATACGATCGCCTATCGCGATTCTGGTCTGATTATCTTCCAGAACAACGTAGCTAATTTGGACGGCGGCGCGATATACACATCGTACCACACCTTCATCAATGGCTACCTCGCTCCCCAGAACTTCCCATGGCCCGGTGGCAATCGCGCTGTTGAACTTCGCGTGAAGTTCCTCAACAACGTGGCTGCAGTCGGTGGTGGAAGTATTTTCATCAACGACAATGGCTTCGGACCGAGTACATCCCAGCAAGGCCCAGGTATTCTTTCGAATCACCGGGTCTGGCACCAGTCTAACTCCGTGAATGCCTACGATCCGCGCGTGATGGCTGGCAAGTCTGCAGCGCAGCGCTCCGTCGTCGCGCAGGGTGCGGTAGGTGGCGGTGCCGAGTGGCTTGGCATGACCGACTCGACCTATGCCACTGAGTATAACAGCAACCTGGTCATTGGCGGCAACGGCGGTGGTGTTGCGATGGTCGGCCAAGTGTCGAACAGCCAAATCGCAATCATTAATCGCTACTTCGTGGAAGATGGTTATCTGATCGGCAAGCCGAATCTGTCGCCGATCCCTACCGATCCGCGCCAGCTGACCCGCTTCCTCAACAACCAGTGCTACATGGGTGCGGATTCAATTTCGGAAGTCAACAGCTACGCTAATAGCGGTGGTGTGACAGCCCATGCGCGTGGCGGTGGTATCTACCTCAGAATTACAAACCCGCTGTCGGTGTCTGTCCCCTTCGACTCGACGTTTCTCAGCCGAGTTCGCATCGAGCAGAATACCGCTTTCACTGGGTCGGCAATCTTCTCCGATAACTATGAGCTCCGGTTCATTACGAACCTGAGTCTGATCGCGAATAATTTGTCAACGTCGCGCGCAGCCGCCACGACCGATCTTGACGCTACCGGGATTTCTAATCCAGGCAACGTCAACGCAGGTGCGACGATTTGGGCCGAGTTCGAGGGCACACTGCCCTCATACCAGGCACCGTCGCGGAACGACGCCATCTACGACAATGTGGGTCGTTACCTTCTCCGTTTGCCTGTTTCCTCGTCGGTCACCGGCGCGAGCGGTACGGACACGATGCGTGGGCTCTTCTGGGGCGAGACCGGACCGAACGTGATCACGCAGATCAATCCTCCGAATGGCGCCCAACAGTCGACGTTCTTCGTCGATTACTACAACGGTTGCTTTGGTAAGGAGATCGGCACCCCACCGCCGTATGGCGTCTATGAGCCGAACAGCAATCCGCCGCAGGGCTACTCACCGGTGCAGATCGGCAGTGGTACCCCACCCAATGTGCTTGCGGATACAACGTTCATGGAAGGCCGCGTCTACGACCTCTATGATCTTGGCACCTCGATGAAGGTGGCCGATTACAATAACCGTCGCTTGGCGCCCAGTGAGGACATCGCGCTCGGTCTTCCGAACGATCTGTTGCGCATGCACCGCTACACTCGGAACATCTTCGACTTAGACCCAATCTATGTCAGCAAGATCGATCTGAACCAAACCGATTTTGTCGGACCACATCCGCTTGGATACCCGCTGTTCCTTCAGGCCGACGTTTCGGCGGCTGATAGTAACCGCGATGCGTATGCAAGGAACTACACGACGTTTTTCGTCATCAATCAGACGACAAACGAGTTCGTCCGCGTGAATCTCAAGGAGACGATGGTGGATGAAGGGTCTGGCCCGCAGCAGATTTACCAAGGACGCCTCGACTTTGTGCCCGACTCGTCAATTGCCGAACGGCATGCGGCGGCTCGTGCGCGGACGAATTGGTCGCTCTCCTTGCTGCGTCCGTCACCGACAACTGACTTTAACGAAATTCAGCGTGCTTCGGCGCTTGAGGATGCTGCTGCACTCGATGGACGTGAGTATCCGCTGCAATTCTCAGATCTTGTCGACACTATGAACCATGATACCGTTTGCGTCGAAGGCATGAACGGTACAACATACTGGTTCGCCGGCGAGCGTTATCACACGCTTCCGGTCCGGCCTGGCGATCATATCGCGGTCGTTAGCCGCACGCAGCTTTGGAAACGTGGCGCGGCCTATGCGCTCGTCAATGGCTTACAGTTTGTGATCGGCGATGTACTTGCACCGCAATTCGTGACGGACATTCCGAACCTCATGGCTGATCCGTATAATCCGAACATCAAATTCGTTCACGAGGACGACACGCTTGATGGACGCAATGCAGCCCACACGCTCTTCCGCGTTGGTGGTTGGGATCCGAACAACTTCTACGATCCGAGATTCTTCTTTAACGCTGGCAACTATACGCAGCTTGCATTAAACGTGAGCTACGACATTAAGGACGGACTCCTGAAGTCATACGATGGCGGAACGTCTTACCAGTCGGTTAAGGACACATCCAGCATCCGCCTGTTCCGCTGGCTGAAGCAGACGACGATTTACAATGCAAACATCACTGGGTCTAACGGCTACGTCCTGCTTTGGGGCACGCCGCACAACCCGGATGTTGTACCGGGTGGCGAGGCGCTGACGGCAACGGTAACCAACTGGCCACCGAACTATGCTTCAGAGCACAACCTACTCTCGGGTTTCCCAGGTGGAACGCTCGGTGCGGATAGTCTCGCGCTTAGCATGTGGACATTCCCACGGTACATGAACTGGAACACCGCGAGCTGCCCGCAGCCAGGCTTCGAGCCGGATACGCTCTGCGTGCGCGCAACGGCGTCGACCTATCACTTCCGGATTATCGTGATGGATAGCCTTCCGCGTTATCTCAGCACGCCTCCCGCGAAGTGTATGGCCAGCCTGACCGATTCGCTCCGTTACATCTATGATGTCAATACCGACGATGAGAAAGAGGATTCCATCGCAGGAACCGAGGCATTACAGACCGTGCGGGTCAATGGTCTGAAGACAACCATTCCTGGTTGGGACTTCCGCTATGGTAAGACGAGCTACAAGTTCTTGTCTCGTCCGATTTGGATGCAGCGCACGCTCAATCCATTCCAGCATCCGAGTAATTACGGTACGGTGGATACGGATCAGCAGTTCATCAATCAGGGTAAGATCTACATCGCCGTTGACTCAGCGTGGGCTGTTCAGAATCTGCTGACGCCGACGCCACAAGTGAATGGCGAGCTGAACTTTGATACGACAATTGCTGTCGAGTGTCACGATGGTCACATGGGTAAGTCGATTCAGCGCTGGCCGGTTACGGTCAACCTGGCTCCTGCCGTAACGACAACGTCGTTGCCGGTTGCGAAGGAGGGCATTGACTATAGCCTGAACTTTACCGACACTTCGAAGGTGAATCGCATCAAGATCTTCGACCCGAATTTCGCTGATTACCACACGTATAAGCTGATTTACAAGGGTGTAACCGACTCGGAATACCGTGATCCTAACTACCATGTCGGTGGGGTTCTGCTTAACGGCACCACGCCGAAGTGGCTTAGCATCGATCAGTATTCTGGCGTACTTACCGGTGTGCCGGGTGATACAGACGCGCCACGCACCGCGAACACGTCATGCGGACCAGAAGACACGGTTCTTGTGGTCGTCCAGGACGAATGCGGTCTGACCACGTGGGCATGGCTTCCAATCGAGGTCGATTCGACACAGCACATCCCTGGATTCGTTCGCGGACCGAAGCAGGTTTGCATTTGGAATGGCATCGAATACTGCGACACCTTGAGCATGTTCGACCGCGATCTTCGCCGCCCCGGTTGCTTGGAGTACGATACTGTTATTTCGCTCTCAGGCGCCAAGCTGGGTTCTGGAGCCTCGGCGCCGAGTGATACGGTAGTACATGGGCAGTTAGTTAATGATACGGTGCCGTTGAAATGGTGCTATACGCCGAACCACGATCAGAGCTATTTCAACACGCCGAATCCGATACCCGATACGATCCGATTCGCAGTGGTTGACGCTGGCGGCAACACCGACACCATCCTCTTCGCTGTGCATGTTGGCGACAATCCGACCTTCCAATGCGCGGTTTGGATTTCCAATCCGGAAGTCAGAAACCAGGGCGGTACGATCATTCATCCGATAGACCTGCAGAAGTTGATCTTCGGCACAGGTCAGTTCGGTACTGATTCGCTCGATATTCGCTACTGCGAAGTTGAGATTCCGCCGCAGCCGCAAATGGCAGTGTTCGATGCACGCTGGGTCTTGCCGACGGGCGGTCAGCTCGAAGGAACTCAGATCGACATTCGTCGTGACCTTAATAAGACTGCTACCGGGTCGGTTGCATGGCAGATTAAGTTCACTGCGGGCAACGAGAATGGCAACAATCTCTACCCCGTCGAGATCTGCTGGTCGAGTGCCTGCGCTCGCGGCGCGGTTGCTCCTGGTACGAACCTTGCCGGATCGCACCTTTACCTGCGCAATCCGCAGAATTCAGGTAAGTTCTCGATCGACATGTCGACAGGCTTGGGACCAATTGATCCAACGCTTTACACGTTGACGGCCGGTTCCGACACGATGTGCCTTGTGATTCGCGATGTCAGTCTATCAACTGCGCTCATCGTGCTTCAACCGGCGCAGTCAGGTGTTGGAGCGGACGATCCGGCTCCGGTGTTTGCACTCGAGCCGAACAGCCCGAACCCGTTCACGTCGGCTACAACGATCAACTTTAAGGTTGCTCAGCGGTCGAATGTTCGGATCGACATCTTCGATCTCAAGGGATCGCTTGTTCGCACGCTCGTCAGTGAGACGTTGGATGCAGGTGGCTACCCAGTAACATGGGATGGCACGGACGCCAACGGACACGTGATGGCGAGCGGTACATACATCGCGACGATGACGGCGGGTAGCTTTACCTCTTCTGTCAAGATGTCTCTCGAAAAGGCAAACTAATAATTTCGCTGGAGACCACTCCGTCATGATACAGTGACGGAGTGGTTGAGGCGGTACTTCAATAGCTTTTAGAACGAGTTTTAAGACTTTAAATACGTCAACTTTCAAGGAGTATCAGACCCATGAAACGATATTACTGGTTACTGGCCACCGTTGCCACGATCGCAGTAGCCGCGGTTGGTGTGCCGCTGAACGCCGCAGCGCAGCAAGCCGGTGTTGCTGCACTGTGGGCTAACTACAATGTAGAGCCGCACAATGAGTTCTATCCTTCGTCGATGCCGAGCCCGACGACGATTCCGAATACGGCATTCCTGGATATCGTCGGCTTTGCGAATTCCGACGATGGAATTGCCGACAATATTCCGACCGGCTTCTCGTTTAACTTCAACGGGAATACCTACAACAGCGTGAACGTCGGCGTCAACGGCTTCGTGACCTTTGGCTCGCAGCACGGACACTCCTATGTGGTTGGTGGAGGTGGTGGAACGCCGCCAGCGGGCAACGCATTTTTATTCAGCTCGGTTGAGCCGAATAATACGATTGCGCCATACTGGGGCGATCATTATTACCGCACTCTTGAGCCGGGCTATACACCGAGTGCGATCCGCTATACGACGACCATCGACAGCAAGGGTATCCATGCGTTCTGGCTCGAGTGGCAGAATCTGAACATCAACGACAAGACGAACCCGAGTTCGATCGCAACGTTCATGCTGCAGATTAGAGAAAACCCGCTTGCATACGATCCAGCGATTCCAGACAATCGAGCAACCTTCGTCTTCGAGTACGGTCCGATCGGCACTGGCGGCGTCGGTACTGTTGTTACCGTTGGCGCTTCGGTCGGAGCGGATGACTCTGCGGGATTCACGCACTTGAACGCGTTGTACGCCTCGCTTGCTGCACCGGATTCTGTGCGACTGAATACGTCCACGCGATCAACCTGCTGGCCTCCGGTCGCTGGTTCGACGGGTGTGGGCGGTCAGACCTGCAATCCGGGACGTGATATTTGGATCGTTCCGCAAGGGCGTGGATCTTATGCGCAGTGGGGCGATGGTGATGTGAACTTGGATCAGGTCTACAATCCGAGTGCAAAGGTTCGCGCGAATCAGAGCCTTTTTGTCACGCTGACGGACGCCGATCTCATCCTGCAATCGATCGTCAATAATATTCCGCTCGACTCCATCGAGGGTCATGCAGCGTTCCACGGTGATGCGAACCACACGGGTCGAGTTTACAACACCAATTACGGTGCGTATTTTTACCATGCGAACGAGTACGATGCTGCATACATCATGATGTACCTCGCAGGTAAGCTCGCGATTCTTCCATGGCCAACGCCGCTTCCGGTGCCAGGCTACAAGGAGTCGGATATTCATTCGACCGATGTTTCGGCGATCTTCGCCGACGCCTC
>JADGPZ010000110.1 GCA_017882165.1 Candidatus Kapaibacterium sp. | reverse complement strand
GCAGGCTATCCCGCTTTCGAAGCTGCACGCGCTGATCCCCCGGTTTCGGATTGGTTTTGCGGACGCCGCCCTGCCGCGTCTCGAACAATTTGATCTCGGCGGCATGGTGGACGATCGCTCATCCACGTCCTTTTATGGCCTGAATGCCTACGAACTTCGCGGCAAGCAGATGATCGCAGCGAGCCTCACGTATCAGATCGAGATTCCCCACGTTCTTTTCTTTCCCACATTCGTCTCACTCCGGTACGATCTTGGCGCGACCTGGCCCGAACCGGAAGAGATCAAGTGGGAATCGATCATCGATGGACTGGGCGCGCAAGTGGGACTGCGGACGCCGCTCGGTCTTGCACGGTTTGGGATCGGAGAGAATTTCCGATTTGTCCAGGACCAGCCACACCCGCTGGCTCTGAACACGCCGCACTTTTACTTTTCAATCGGTTCGAACCTCTAATCACAAACGATGCACGTTCTTATCACAGGCGCCTCGCGCGGAATTGGGCTCGCCATTGCAGAACGTCTGGCAGCACAGGACGGTCAGAGGCTCCAACTTTCGATTTGCGCGCGCAACGAAGAGTCTGTCAAGCGCGCACGCGAACGCCTCGAATCGAATTCGCCGGTTCAGGTCTTCGGCGCGGCATGTGATGTTTCGAGCGAGCGGGACGTCGCGCGCTTTGCGGGCGCTGCCGAACAAACGTTTGGTGCTGTCGATATTCTCATCAATAATGCCGGTATCGGGATCTTCCGTCCGGTGCATGAGATGACCACGGAGGATTTCGATCGTGTCCTCGCCATCAACCTGCGTGGGGTATTTCTCATGACGCAAGCCGTTCTGCCAGCGATGAAAGAGCGCAAGCGTGGGACGATCCTCACCATCGGCTCGCTGGCGAGCAAGAATGGCTTTGCGGATGGAGCAGCCTATTGCGCCTCGAAGTTCGGCGTGCGCGGGCTGATGCAGTCCCTCTTTCTGGAAGTCCGGCAATTCGATATCCGCGTCATGACAATCTTTCCCGGAACCGTTGAGACCGAATTCTTCGGCGCCGGTGGTCCGACAGGAATCGCTCGGCCGCTCAAGGCAGAGGACGTGGCTGAAGCGGTTGTGGCGATGATCCATCTTCCATCGCACGCCACAATATCCGAACTCGACATCCGCCCGACAAATCCAAAATGATGGTACAAAGACCACCTTACCCGATCACGCGAAAGGTCGAGCAGTACGACGATTATTTCGGCATAATCGTCCACGATCCCTACCGGTGGCTCGAGGAAGAGAATTCCGATGAGGTGGCGAAGTGGGTTGCGGAGCAAAACAAGTTCACCGAGTCGTACCTCGATCAAATACCGTTTCGAGATGCGATGCGCCGGCGCATCGAACAGTTATGGAATTACACCCGATGTGTTGCAACACGAAAGATCGGTGAGCGATACTTCTTCTTCAAGAACGACGGCCTTCAGGATCAGCCTGTGCTCAGTGTCAAGGATAGCCTGGGTGGCGAAACCCAGGTGTTTCTCGATCCGAACACGTTTTCCGACGACGGCACGCAAGCCATAACGGAAATTGCATTCTCTCACGACGACCGCTATCTCGCATACGCTGTTTCACAATCTGGATCAGACTACTACGAGATTCGGGTTGTGGAGATCGAAACTGGTAAACACCTGCCGGATACGATCGAATGGGCCACCGGCGCGCCGGCTTGGCACAAGACCGGTTTTTACTATAATCGCTATGACAAACCGGAGGAAGCGATCTATACCGGAATTCGCCAATTCGTGAAGATCTATTACCATAGAGTCGGTGATGACCAAAGCGAAGATGAACTCGTGTCTGAGGACACTGCTAATCCTGAAATCAGCTTTGCCTTAGTCACCACAGAACATGAACATTCGGAATTTCTGATCGAGTATGACTCGAATTTTCCAGGCAACCGGCTCTCTGTCCGTGATATGCGCCAACAGAACTCACAATTCGTACCACTGCATCGAGATGCGAACCACATCTGCAGCCCGATTGATGAAGTTGACGGGAAGATCATCATCCGAACGGATCTCGATGCACCCACAGGCCGAATCGTGCTGGCAGACCCACTGATGGACTCGACACAGTGGCGCACCCTCGTGCCCGCACGCGAGGAGACGCTCGACAGTGTGTGGTACATGGGCAAACGAATCATTGCAATTTATATTAAGGATGCCACCAATCACGCATACGTTTATACGGTTGATGGAACATTCCTTCATGAGATTGCGCTGCCGGGAATCGGTCAGATCTTAGGTCTGACTGGAAAGAATGGCGATGATACTGTCTTCTATGAGTTTACTAGCTTCACACAACCGCGAACGACATACGCCTATAATATCAACTCCAATACTTCCGAGGTCTTTTTCAAACCGGAGCTGCCGTTCGAGACATCAGAATACCTAACGGATCAAGTGTTTTTCTCGAGCAAAGACGGCACGAGAGTCCCGATGTTCATCGTGCATCAAAGGAATCTGGCAAGAGATGGAAACAATCCCACATTACTTTATGGCTATGGTGGCTTCGGTATTTCTCCTATGCCCATATTCAATCCTACAATCATTGCCTTCCTTGAGCAGGGCGGAATCTACGCACATGCGAATATTCGTGGCGGCGGCGAATATGGTCAGGCGTGGCATGAAGCCGGCATGAAACAGAAAAAACAAAATGTCTTCGATGATTTTATCGCTGCAGCGGAGTACCTGATCACTGAGAAGTACACAAGTCCCGAACGTCTGGCAATGAGTGGTGCGTCGAATGGCGGGCTTCTCGTCGGTGCGGTGATGGCGCAGCGCCCGGACTTATTCCGAGTGGCGTTGCCGGCACAAGGCGTGCTCGACATGCTCCGCTATCATAAGTTTACGGTCGGATGGGATTGGGCATACGAATACGGTACCAGTAATGATAGGACGGAATTCGAGAACATACTTCGCTACTCACCCTTACACAATCTCAAGCCTGGAGTGAAGTACCCAGCGACGCTACTGCGGACAGCCGACCACGACGATCGCGTTGTTCCCGCGCACTCCTTCAAGTTTATTGCTCGCCTGCAAGCGTGCAGCATAGGAGAGCACCCTATGCTTATCTCGATTGCAACGAAGGCAGGCCACGGCGCTGGCACCCCTGTCACACGAGCCATCCGGCAAACTGCCGATGACTACGCGTTCCTCTTTCATGCGATGCAATGGCCGATATCAATACCAATCGCATAAAAAAACCCTGACGCTACGCGGCAGGGGTTTCTGTTCTTTCTCTTTCGATGTCCTCAGTTGAAGTTCGCTGCTTAGTGATAGGTGAGCGAAACGAGCGAGCGTGTAAAATCTTCTTTCGTAAAGTGCTGCCCATCCGTTGTAACGCGCCAGACGTCGTACTCCTTCGTGAAGCCGACGCCGAACGCGAAGTACTTCTTCTCCGTGATTGGGAGATTCCCCATGACGTCATCGTTCGTGCTTACGTCCATCTTCGCGACATGCGCGAATGTGCCAGCCGGGACGGTCAGCGACATGTCCGCCGTATCAACGTGGACCATCGTGGTATTCCAGATGAGGTCGTACTTCCAGTCCACATGCTTGGCGAAGTCCCTCGTGAAGATGCAGCGTGAGCGCGATAGCACCGTCGATCCCGGGAATCGCTCCCAGATTAGGACTGTGTCATTGTGCTCGGAAGCCCACAGTGTATCAGTCTGCCAGACGTATGAGGCTGCTGTGTTGGTGAAATCGTCGGCGAGCGTCCGAACCCGGCCAATGACACCTGCAAGAATCGTATCGGTCGAAACCGGACGAGGCTTCTTCAACATGATCTTCATGCCGGAGACCTGTGCACCATTATCGACAAAGCCTCCGCTGCTCGCATTATTATTATCCGAATGGGGCGGGAGATAATACATGTCGATCGTATTGCGACCAGCATAATAGGCTGTCACGCGATAGGTAATCGCGATCTGGTACAACGAGTCGCCATTCGGAGCAACGCAGCAGTAGCCAAGCGTGCGAACGGTATCCGGAGCGCCGGTGAGCGTCGTGACCGTGCCATCGCTGTTATAGATGTTTTCGACATTCGAGAACGCGTAGGTCCAGCCTGCGGTCTTCTTGTAGTAGTAATCACACATATTGTCCGAGCCGAGCGCACCATGTGAGGCACCGACCGCAGCCGGCCCACTCGGACTCACCGAGCAGGAACTCAGGCCAATGCTGAATGCGATCGAGGTGAAAGTCAGGATAACAAGCGCTGCGAGGCGTGCTGTCTTTGGGGATTTCATATGGGTCTTTGGTTTCTAATGGGGTAACTCTTACAGGAACGGCCGATCCATCAAGCGGAGACTCGCGGGCAAGCCGTCCATCCCGAGGATCCGGTCTTCATCCATTCTGCGGCAGCCAACTGAACCGATGCTACTTACAAGAACTCCGCGATACGATGCGCGTCCAGTTCCTCCGCAGCTTCGGACAATCGTTTGAGCGCGACGTGGCAAGCCGGAAGCAAGCTCCGCTTTGCAGAACGGGCAGATGTGTTCTCCATCGTTGCCGATGTACGAACAAGACAAACATGATTTTAACATGGTATCAATATAGGATTGGGTCTGTCACGGAGGCTGACAGTTTCGCATCTTTCGCAACTTTTCTTAAAAAATCTCCAAAACCGTCCAAATCAGGATGGAATCCTCGGTATTTACTTGCTCGGAATATCAGGTTCACGAACTCATTTGCTTACCGCAACAGACCGGGCATTGCAAGATGAACTCCCTTGCCAGGAATTGTCCAGAAGCAGAACTAAGTGTCCAAAAGCAGAACACGGTGTCCAGAAATAAAAAACCCCTGACGCATTGCGTCAGGGATTTCTGTTCTTCTTTTTCTCTGTTCTAGCCCGCCTTTGTGAGTTTTGGTATTCGGTGAGAGATTGGCTGGACTATGAAAACTTTATTCGAAGCGATCGCTGAGGGCACAGCTACCTCACTCCATTTTTTGATTGGCAAACAAACCAGGGATTCTCGCGGCAGTGATGCGCCGGATCCCTCTGAAGCTCCGCATCACGCGAGTAGTCTCCGGCCGGTTCCTGCCAGAGGCAAAATCAGCTTCGACAACACCGCACGCATGCTCAACGTCGTTTCCGACGTGCGAGCACAATGGACGTGATCTTATCATGACTACCAATATAAAGCTGGCTCTGTCACGGACACTGACAGTTGAGTGTTTCCTTCGATATTCTTCGAGCTTTTTTTACAACTGCTCCTATTGGACTGAAAACAGCGATAATTCTGGAAGATTGTTTCGGAATCTACTTCTGGGCCACGCCGAAGCTCGGCTCGTTGCATTGCAAAATGAAATGCCGGTGCAACCTCTGTCCCAAATTGGGACACGGTGACTCAAAATAAGAAACCCCTGACGCATCGCGTCAGGGGTTTGTTCTTCTTTCTTTCTCCTCGTGGGAGCTGCCCTAAACCAGACGGAAAGGTGAACCGGTGACGGTTAATTATGACTTACCGATACCAGCGAGCGTGCAAAATCTTGCTTGTTAAAGTGATCCCCATCGGTTGTTACATACCACCAGTCATACTCGTAGACGGGACCGTAGAAGGCCGCAAACCACTTGTTCTCACGGTTGAAGTCCTTAGACTCGATTTCGTTCGTCTGGACGGCTATGTTCACGCAATGTGAGAAGGTACCTGCGGATGTGGTCTTGGAGACATCTTTATCAGCCACGTAGTAGTACGTCCCATAATCTGGATAGTTGATGATGTCGTAGCCCCATTTGTCACCGGTCTGGAAGTTGCGCAGGAACACCCGGCGCGACTTGACTTTGGTCATGCTGCCCGGCAGGTACTCCCAGATGAAGACCGTATCGAGACGAGATGTGACCCAAAGGGTATCTTTTTGCCAGGTCCAGTTGGTGGTTGAGTTCGAGAAGTCATCAACCATCGTCCGGACGCGCCCGCAGAGACCCGCCAGGATCGTGTCGGTCGAAACCGGACGCGGCTTCTTCAGGAGAATCGTCTCGCCGGGCAGGTTCTTCGCACTCCCATCGACGAATGCACCGTGTGTATTGTCGTTCTTGGTCGAAGGAATGTAATAAATATCGAGATATGGCAAGCCTGCGAATGAAGTCAAGATACGATAGCTGATCTCGATGCGGAACAGGGAGTCTCCGTTCGGAGCAAAGCCATCGAAGCCCAAGGTTCGCACCGTATCCGGGGCGCCGGTGAGCGTCTGGGCAACAGACCCATTCGAATTATAAATTTTCTCCACGTTCGAATACACGTAGGTCCAGCCGGAATCCCGCTTGTAATAATAATCGGACATGTTCTGCGAGCCGAGCCCACCGTGTTCGGCCCCGGACATTGCTGGGCCGCTCGGGTCAACGGAGCAACCGGTCACGGTAAGGGCGAGCGCCCCCGCAATAATCGTGAGGAAGGCAAGTGTCTTAATCCCCATAGTTTGAATGTAGCTCATTGGATGAATGGAAGTTGATCGAAGAACAGAAGTATGACGTGGCTTGCCAACGGCAAGATCGGCCTTGCAAAATGGGCAAACGTGCTCGCCATCGTTTCCGATGTAGGAGCAGGAGGGGCATGACTTCAACATGTTCGTTGAGAAAGAATAGTTAATGCTGAAACACGGTACTCCCAAAAAGAATTACCGTGTGCTTTTTTACACGTTTACAATATAATGCTGGATCTGTCACAAACACTGACAGTTCGACCATAATTTGATGAATTCTTAAAAATGCCGAATATGGTTCAATTTCAGCAGTGATTGCTCGTCGAATCGGTCATTTCTCAAGCAAATCAGAATAGGTTGTATTGCAAAGTGCAATATATAGCCAATCTATGTACTAAAATGACATAACTTTACTTGTCATTCCGCCACTGTCGTGGTCCTCAATTCGTCATACAAGACCTGTAGCTCGGTGGAAGGATCAGACTTGAACTCCTGCTGGAGCTTCTGGGTGTAGTCCGCGAACAACTTTGCGAGGAGGCCCGTCTGTCGGCGGCGCGCACTGACGATGAGCAGACCTCGAAGCGCCTCCTCATCAAATTCATCAAGGATCAGCAACTTGTGACTCATCTCCTCGACGCGATCGAGCAAACCACGTTCGAGATTTGTCTGGATCAAGCTGAGCATCGCAGTGCGGCGAATCGTCGCCAGCCGTGTTCTCAGGCCGTCGAGCCACGAGCCGTAGATTCCATCCATGTATGTTCCCGCATCCGTAACCTTCACGATTTGCTCGTAGTGAAAGGAAACGGAGAAAAGCGCGATTCGCTTCCGCGCCTGACGCGCATCGGAATAATGACGCAGCACTCGCTCGTAATCGGTATCGACGCATGCGGCGAGATGATACCCTTCTTCCGTCAGCTCAATGGTCTCCGGTCCACCTAAAAACGCGCGCGCGCGCTTGACTGTTGTGTGGACGACGTTAGAAATATTAGCCGCCGAGGATGATCGGTCGTCCGCATCTCGTCCTGCAATTCCATCGGGCCAGAGCCGATCCATCAGCGTGTCACGCAAGACGCCACCCCCGCGATGGTGATCGGTGACGCCAGCGTATCCTTTGTGAATAGACCGAGAGTCATGCGCTTCCGCTCTCGCAGTCGCCAGGAGCGCAATAAGCTGCCGGACTTTCGTCTCGCGATCCCGCCCACGATCGGATCGCCCACGATCCCGTTCTCGGATGTCGCGCCCGTCCCGCTGAACCGGTTCCGTCCCCGGTGTGCTGCCATTCGTCTCATCGAGGCGCTCAATGGAGAGCGATCCGAAGGTTCGCAATAGGAATCTGGCTGGCATTTGCATGGTGCTTTCGGCTTCGGCGGCACTCGCCGAAATCGAAACAGCGGTCGCAGACCGCCACTCGGTCTGTCGCGGGACGGCATCTTCGAATTCCTTTTGGATTTGTTCGCGTAGGATTGTCGCATCCCACGCCTCGGCAAGCGGAAGAATCTCTCCGATCCGATTTGCCAGATTCGCACGGATGCTTTGGCGTTCTGCTCCATCATGTGCCTGACCCATCGCGTGGCGCAAGAGCCGGGCCTCGACCAGCGCAAACCGAAGGTAGTAGGGGTTGCGCTCCTTGTATTCGGCGCGGACGTTCTCGACTTCCGCTCGCGCTTCGGCAATGCGGCCAAGTCCGGCATAGGCTCCGATGAGCGCCGTGCGTGCCATCCGCTTGGCCATCAACTGTTCATCCGCTAACTCGATCGAAGCGGTGGCAACCGCGAGCGCGTCCTCGAAACGCCCAAGCCCGACAAGCGCCAATGCCTTCTCATTTTGCGCCCACGCAGCAAAGGACTCATGATCGTGGCTGCGGGCAAGCTGGATGGCTTCTTCGGCGAACTCCAGCCCAGCATGATAGCGACCCAGAAAATTCATAGCGGTCGCCCGGCCTTCGATGAGCGAAATGCGCTGAAGTAAATTCGGCGACTGTGCGACCACGCGCGCATCCTCGACGAGCGCGGCCAACCGCTGCGAGCACTCGCGGACTTTCTCTGGATCTTGAAGCACACCCGCGATGATCATGCGCCAGAGATTGCTCATGGTTTCCGCAAAGCGGATACCGTATCGCCGCCCATTTTGCAGCCCGAGATCGCAGTACCGCGTAGCAGCCTTCAGGTCACCCGTCGCAAAGGCGGCAAGGCCCGCCTGGACCAGGAACATCGTTTCAACCAGCGTATTGCCCCGTTGTTTCGCGAGCGCCATAATCTGCTCCGTAAGCTCGCTTGCCTGCGCATTCTGGTCCTGCTTCAGTTTGCTGTTAACGGCGACGCGGTAGTAGAGCGAGTACTCGTCAAACCGGGTCTCGGCAAGCAATTGCGCCACCGGCATCCCCTGCTCGATCAGGGCATCGGCCTCTTTCAACCGGCCAGAGTTCAGCAATGCCTCGCCCTTCGTGCGCACGAGCAGTGTGAGTAGTCGTGCACGTTCCAGATCCGTCTCGGGGACCGAAGCGAGCGCGGCGCGCGCTTCGCTGGCCCAGCGTTCAAACTCTGCGTAGGAGGTCCGGCCGTGGTGCAAAATTGCCCGCAACGTGGCCACTTTGCCTTTGGCGATCCCCTTGAGAAGTGATGAGTAGCTCGTCGATGTTTGAATAAACTTTTCGAGGACCGCTGCCTGCTCGAGATCGTGCTCGGCTTCGACTGGCGAGGACGCTCGCAGCGCCTCGACCAACAACCCGTGCAATTCAAGGAGGTGACCCATTGCCCGCTCGCTCAAGTCCGGACCGAAGCGCCACGTAATCTCGTCGCGAATCGGACGCAAGACGGTGAGCAGTCGCAAGCATTGCTGTGGCTCCTGCGACCAGAGCGATTTAACAACGCTGGTGGACCAGTGGAGCAAGTACTCCGCGCGCTCAGCCATACCATCCGTCTTCGAGAGCGTAAACGGTTGCCCCGTCATGGAAAGAAATGCACTACTATAGAGAGGCAGCCGCTCGTGACCGGCGATCCAGATAATAGCCGGCACCACATCATGCTCGCGCGCCACTGTGCCTCGGCCCACATCGAGCACCGTGTTCCAGAAATGCTGATGCGAGAATTCGTAGCACCACTCGTTCACACCATCACGCGTGGATGACCGGTCATCCATGGTGGATGACCGGTCATCCACCGCAGAAAGAACTATCGACGGTGTCGCCCGGCGAATGATCGACTTGAAGGTGAGCAGTTCGATGGTACGCTGGAATATTTCATCGGTCATGTCATGCGCCGGCGCAGATGGAGCGCCCTCGCTCGCGCCGACGCTACGGCCGAGCCGATATGCCATGAACTTCCGAAGTAGACGGAGATCGAACTGCTCGCCGAGTAATGCGGCGTGGGTGGCGACCATGTGCTCGTATTCATTCAACCGATCGAGCTCGCGTTGAAACCGAGCGAGTGCCTCACTCTCGCCGGCATCCGCGCCCACGCTCGCGCCCACGCTGGCATCAACGCTCCCGCTCGCGTCTGCGCTGACGCCCACGGTCGCTTCTTCGAGTATGGCCTTCGGATCCTCGGACCAATGGCCATGCTCGTACTGCATGACGCCAGCCGAGACGAGCTGCCGAAGCATCGTCCGGAGCCGCAGCGGACGGCCCGCCGTGCGACCCCGCACTGCATCGAGCAGTCGTTCGCTCGGGACAATTTCGAACAGGATCTGGAACAGCCGCCCGATCTCCTTCTTGGGTAGATCCGAAAGATTCACGATCTCGCTTGCCCGTTCCTCGCGTAGCGCAATCTCCCGCATTAAGTGCTCCGAGCCGTAGCCGGCAGAGCGGCCATCGAAATTCCTGGTGAGACCACCACCAAGCGTCGTTCGCTCCGTCAGGATCACAAATTTAGCGGCGGAGGAAAGACCAAGAAAGAACTGATCGAACAGCGGCAGGTCTTCAATGTTATGAACATCTTCGAGAATGATGACGAGCGGGTATCGGCGCGCGATCTCGGTCATCGAGTCGATCAGTACCTGGAGCGGGGGGCCGTCGCTCACTTGAATCCGCATCGTGCGCAGCAATTGCGCGAGGTGCTCCTGATGCGCGAGCGTTGCGCTGAACGCGTTGACGATGGGCTGAAGCGCCGCAGCATTGCCTTCGAGATAGCGCGCATGGACGATCGTACACGTCTCGCCATATTCCAGCGCCAGATCGTCTTCGAACTCGCGGACGAGGCGCGACTTCCCGCCGCCCGACTCGCCCGTGATCAGCGCGTATTTCGATTCACCTTCTTCGAGAAACTCGCAGGTGATTTTGTACGTCATGGGGCCATTGCGGTGTTCCGACCTCATTAGACGACCCGGTTCGAGTTCGTGTACCGTGTTTAAGCTTTCGATTTCTTGGCCAAGCAGGTTATGCTTAGTTTTGTAAGTTTGACCAATAACAAGAGTTTGCGTGGCGGAGATCGCTAGTAGTCCTCCTACCCACGATGCATGGAGTGTCGGATCTGAAAAATACCCGAAAACTATGACGGGCGAACAGTCTATGTATATCTGATCTACAACCCGTACAACCATATGATCAGCTCTTTCTGATAACTGCA
>JADGPZ010000109.1 GCA_017882165.1 Candidatus Kapaibacterium sp. | reverse complement strand
TTTCCGGTTTCACGGCCAAATTGGTGTACGCCAAATACGCTCCGGCACCCACCAATAGCAGGCCAACGCTGGCGGCAACCGGGAGCGATAGTCCCAAAAGCCGAAAACCACTCTGAATGGCCGACCATCCACCCTGCATGACGCCTGAAGATTGGTTGAACCCTAATCGTGAAAAAATGGCCGCCCGCGCCGACGGCGGCACCGTCAGCGACGGGAGATCGCGCTGAGCGGCCTCCTGGATACGGAGTTGCAGTTGCAGTTCGTCTCGCCACTCAGGCCGGTCAGCCAAGCCTGCGAAGAGTTGCTCTTCCTGCTCGTGGGTCGCGTTGCCCTCCAGATAGTGGTGAATAATTTCCGGATAGTTCATTCGTGGTTCTGTAAATGATCGGTCCTGCATTGCCGCCCTCGGCTAGGAATGCTTGACAAGGTCCTGAATGTAGGGCCGTAGTGCATGACGGACCTGTTCCTTCGCGCGCCAAACTCGGTTACGGAGAGTAGCGACACTTTCCCCGGTCAATGCGGACATCTCCTCATAGGAGTACCCTTGATAAAACTTCAGGACAAATGCCTCCCGGTACTCAAAATCGAGAAGCTCAAGTGCCAGATTCAGAAAATGGAGCAGATCGTCGCGTTCAAGGCGTTCATCGGTGGCAGCCCACGCTTGGGTGATCTCAATATCGTCGAGCGAGACGGGTGACTTAGCATCCCGTTTCCAGTTAAGGCAGAGATTCCGAGCCACCCGAAGTATGAAACCTCCGGGATTGGTTACGAGGAGGTCCTGACTGGCCGCAGCATGAAACTTCAGGAACACCTCTTGCAGCAGGTCCTGACTCGCGGCCGAGTCACCCGTCATTCGGAGCAGCAAGGCATAGGTCCGTTGCGCATACCGGCCATAGAGTTCGGTAAGAGCTGCTTCGGCTTCGCGGCGCGAGCCACGAAGGTCGTTTGCAAGTTCCTGATCGGTCCGGTTACGTGGTTGCTTCACGGTAGTTTGTAAAGTGGGCTTCTGCAAGTTCAGTCGCTCCACTATGAAGACACATCTACGAAAGAAACATCTCAGGCATATCCTATTAGCAAGGTCGGACCATCAATGTCCTAAAACAGTATAGGCACGCATTGGGCACGCAGTGGCAAACAAAAAACCGTTAAGTAATTGATACTTAACGGCTTATGCTGCCTCGCCAGGACTCGAACCTGGAATCTACTGCTCCAGAGGCAGCCGCCATACCATTAGGCCACGAGGCAATACCTGGAATGTGACGAATGATGAGACTCCTGTTCTCACCAATTATTCATTCGGCTTGCGGATAACAGCGGTTCATGTCTGGGGGTTTCATTGCCCGAAACGAACCGCGACAGAAGCATAGTACGTAGCAACATGCCAATATGTCGGATTCAGATCGTTGGAATTCGCTGAACGGATGTTCGAGATCGGAATGTCGGCTGTGATCGTCGGACTGACATCGAGCCCCATGAAGTTCAAAGGGTATCCCAGCGATATGAGCGCGGAATACCGGGTCGTCGCGAGATTCTGGATCGGCCCATTCTCTGGTATCGTGTCCCCTAAACCTGTACTCGCATACTTGACTCCTGAAACCTGTTTCCCAGCCAAGAACGCATTGGCAATCGACCACGTCTGCAGAAAGTGACTCGAAAGAAGATAGTCAATCCCAGCGGCGGCTTCAATGGTGAGACCGACCACCGGAATCTTGTATCGCGCATAGGGAGCCACCGTCAGATAGGTCGTAGTGAAATCACCATTATCATCGATGTTGATCGAATCGATGGGGACGCTATAACCGCTGATCGAGGATCCTGGTCCAGTACCGGTAGCGTAGATGTGCGAGGATGAGAATTGTTTGTAGTCTATTCCTGACTTCACTCCGATGGAGAGTCCCATGAGCGAAATCAGGTCGCTTGAAACAGCAGCTCGAAGCGCAAGTCCCGAGCCATTCTGATATTGGCAACCGCACGGCGCCGTGAAAGTCCCGCCCTGCGTGTTCCATCCGGCTCCCGCCTCGACGCTCCATTGTGCATGCAGTGCGGCCGGGAGAAAAAGAACGAGAAAAGCTGTCGCAAAAAGACCGTATCTCATGACACTTACAAACCAAATTTCAGCACGATTGTGCCGTAGATTGAGGAAATCTTCCAATTGCTCGCATTGACCGAACGGATAGTCGTGAGCGGATAATCGTATGACACGACCGGACCGATCGTGGATCTTCCAACCGGGATCTCGTATCCAGCAGAAATGAGCGCCGACACACGCCATTGATTCACATACGAAATCGGCCCGTCTGCCGTTGTCTCACTGTTCGATCCGTTAAATAGTACCACGTTGTTAAATGCTTGGCCGTTTAGTGTGACCGTGCTGTACTTGATGGATCTCGTTTCGGTTAACTGGCTCGACAGGAGATCCGACACACTGGGTCCAAACTGAAAGTAGAGACCTGTGTTAGGAATTTCATAACTCAGATAAGGCGAGAGCGAAAGATACGTCGCGGTAATGTCAAGGCGATGCGTCAACGGAATTCGACCTGCTACAACTTGGCCCGTACTACCTGATTGCACAATGACCGAATCTAGGAAGACATCACTACCACTCGTCTTCTTGTAATCAAGCCGCGCCTTTATACCAGCTCGCAGACCGAAATAGGATGGCACATCACCAAGGATGCCAATCGTAAGACCTGACCCCAAGCCGCTACCGGGGTTGCAGCCGCAGGAATCCCAAACCTCGCCCGATTGTGAGTGAAAACCTTCTCCGAACTCGATGCCGAATTGATTCTGCGCGCGAGCACTCAAGGGCCAAACGATAATGAGAAGGATTGCCGCGCCAAAGAATCGATGCTTCATGCGTGCTCCATTTTCGTGTTGACCACCTCGTTACAAACCAAATTTCAGCGCGATTGTGCCATAGAGCGAGGAAATCTTCCAGTTGCTCCCGGAAGTCGTTTGCACGGTCGTGAGTGGAGTATCGAATGTCACCATCGGTGCGATTCCGACTCCAAATGGCACGAGTTCAAGTTCATATCCCATGGAGAAAACGGCGGCGACTCTTAGTGTATTTGCATTTTGCACCGAACCGTCCTCGATCGTCTGTGAACTTGATCCATTCGGAAGACGCATATCGTTATATGTGTGACCGTTTGTGGTAAGCGAAGTCGAGGTCAACTCTCGCTTTTGCGTGAATGTACTCGATGTAAGGTCGGACACCGCCGTCCCGACCTGCACGAATAAGCCGATCCCCGGAATGGTGTAGCTCAGATATGTTGTAACGGTCGCATACGTCAGGGAGACATCTAGCGTCCGCTTCATCGGGACTGCTGCGACAGTGTCGAACAATCCCGGCTCGCCTCCTTGAAGAAGCGCCGACTCCAGAACGGATACGCTGCCATGCGTCCTCTTCACCTGGATGCCGGTCTTCACACCACCCCGGATACCAATGAAGAGTGGTCCCTCATACGAAATCGCAGTCATGAGACCGGTGCCGCTCCCATCCGGAAAGGCGCAACCACAAGCAGCCTTAACCTCTCCGATCTGGGTATCATGACCGACACCGAATTCGAAGCCAATCTGAGCCCGGACTGCGGGACTCATCCCGACCAGCAACAACATAAAGACAAGCAATTTTCGCATCATGCTTTGACCTCCGATGGTGTAAGTGCATCTTAACTAACAACACATGAGACGCTCCAAAGTTACGACCTTATATCATGCCGCTTTCCGCTCGGCGTTGATGTAGAGTGCCGCGCCGCCCTCGACCGTCTCGCGGGTAATGACGACCTTCTCGACGCGGTCGTTATCGGGCAAGTGGAACATAATGTCCATGAGCGTACTCTCCATGATGGAGCGGAGCGAGCGAGCGCCGCTTCCGCGCTCCATCGCCCGGTCGATGATGGCTTCCAGCGCGGCGCGGTCGAACTCGAGATCGACGCCTTCCATCGCAAAGAGCTTGCGGTATTGCTTGACGAGCGCGTTGCGCGGCTCCGTCAGCACGCGGAACATGGCGTCACGCGAGAGACCATTGAGCGGTGCAAGCACCGGGAAGCGGCCGACCAACTCAGGAATAAATCCAAACTTGAGCAAGTCTTCGGCCTCGACAAATTGCAGAATATCGACCGCCTTCTCGTCGATCTTCGATGGAATCTTCGCACCGAATCCAATCGGATATTGGTGCAAGCGGCGAAGAATGATCTTCTCCAAACCATCGAACGCACCACCGGCGATGAAGAGAATGTGCTTCGTATTCATGTGTACGAGCGGCTGCTCGGGATGTTTGCGTCCGCCTTTGGGCGGCACTCCGGCGATCGTCCCTTCGAGTAGCTTCAGGAGTCCCTGTTGCACGCCTTCGCCCGAAACATCGCGCGTGATCGAGGCCGAGTCCTGCTTGCGCGCGATCTTATCTACTTCATCCAAATAGATGATCCCCCGCTCGGCTTTCGCCTGATCGAAATCAGCGGCCTGCAAGAGCGCGCCGAGTATCGACTCGACATCATCGCCGACATATCCCGCTTCGGTGAGCGTCGTGGCGTCCGCAATGGCGAACGGGACATCGAGCATTCGTGCGAGCGTTTGCGCGAGCAGCGTCTTGCCGGTGCCGGTCGGCCCCAACAGCAGAATGTTCGACTTCTCGATCTCTGTGTCCTCGAAGCCTTCGACGCCGATCAACGTTTCGGAGTCGATACGCTTGTAGTGGTTATAGACCGCAACGGCGAGCGTCCGCTTGGCACGGTCCTGCTCGATGACGTATTCGGAGAGCGCCTTCTCGATCGAGCGCGGCGTGAAGCTCGCGAGTTGCATTTTGCGAACGGCCTTTTTCGTCGCGTATTGCGGCAGATGCGCGCGCAATAGCTCGACGTAGTTCGAGATGCAGATGTCGCAAATGAACGCCCCTTCGAACGGCGAACTGATGAGCGTCAGAACCTCAGCCGATGACCGGCCGCAAAACGAACAGAACGCCGGGCGTTCGCCATCTCCACGCATGTGCTCTTCCTTGTCTATCATAGCTTGTGCAAACCGGAACACGTACCAGGGAGACCTTGTTCGGCGCAATCATGCTTACATCAATCGAAACTCTCCCCGATTCTTCTCGCATCTGGATTTTTCCAGCGAGTCGAAAGCTCTCCCCGGTTGAATCGGTCGAACTGCTCGCAATAATGGACGTCTATCTTGCCGATTGGGAAGCCCATGGCGCACCGGTCCAGGCCGCGCGTGACCTGCGCTATGACCAATTCCTCGTGGTCGCCGCCGACCCGGACGTGGCTGCACCCGGCGGCTGCTCGATTGACGATCTGACGCGCGCCATCAAGACACTCGCCACCAAATTCGGCGTTGATTTCTTTGGCGCGATGAAGGTATTCTACAAGGAAGGCGATGAAGTTCGCGTCACCACCCGGAGCGGTTTCAAGTCGGTCGCTGAACCTGAGACAATTGTCTTCGATAATTCGATCACATCTCTCGCCTCTCTGCGCGATGGCAAATGGGAATTACCCGCAGATCAGAGTTGGCATCGGTCGCTGCTCACCGTAATCCCCGCATAACACTTCTCGCACCATGGACATCGACCAAGTTTATCGTATTGCATTCGAAGCGTTTTCGAACGCGCTCGAACAACAGCTAACGACATCGGAGACGGACGTCTCGATCGCGCCAAAGTTTTATCACGGCACGCTCGTGTTGCAACCCAAAGACCCTGCGCTTCAAGCCAAAGAGGTCGATCTCGAAGTCTTTTTCAAGAAGATTGTCTCGCTCCGCAACAACCTTCGCGTGCTGGAGCAGAAGATCAACAGCAGCAAAGTCGAGGAAGCCGAAAAAGTCGAGCTACAAGGCTATATCACGCGGTGCTATGGGAGCTTGACGACGTTTAACGTACTCTTCCAGGAAGCGGGAGACCGATTCGTAGGCGCGGGCGGTGGTTAAGAGGTCTTACCGCAATCCCTCCAACACCACCTCCAACTCCGCCTCGGTCTCGCAAAGCACCTGCCGTGCTTTGGAGCCATCGAAGGCTCCGACGATGGCAGCTTGTTCCAGTTCATCCACAATTCGCGCGGCGCGAGAGTAACCAACTTTGAGCCGCCGCTGCAAGAGCGATACACTCCCCTGCTGATGCCGCACGATCACCCTCGCGGCCTCTTCGAACAACTCGTCGCGGCCATCGCCTTCGTCGTCAAATCCTCTGACACCATCTTCCTTGCTTCGGAGCGAGGGCAACGTCCAGGGACGTGAATAACTGAGTTTGTCCCCTTCCTGCGCAGCAATCGAATCAATGATGGCTTCCACCTCTTCGGTCGAGATGAAGGGCGACTGCAACCGGATCGGCTTCGGTGTGCCGCTCGGCTGATAGAGCATATCGCCATTGCCGAGCAATTGCTCGGCGCCCATGCCATCGAGGATGGTGCGCGAATCGACGCGCGTCGCAACCTGGAATGCCATCCGCGCCGGGAAGTTCGCTTTGATAACGCCTGTGATGACATCGACCGACGGCCGCTGTGTCGCCAGTATCAGGTGAATGCCAACGGCGCGTGCCATCTGCGCGATGCGGCAGATCGGCTCTTCGATCTCCCGCGCGGCGGTGATCATGAGATCGGCCAACTCGTCGATCACGACGACAATGTATGGCAAATGATAATGCTGCTCTTCCTGCGTCGAGCGCAAGCGGCCCTGGGCGACCTTGATGTTGTAATCCGCAAGCGAGCGGACGGCGGCCTTCGCCAGCTTATCGTAGCGCCGCTCCATTTCGAGCTCAACGGCTTTGAGCGCGAGCACCGCAAAGGCCGGTGTCGTGACAATATCCTCCCCCGCCTCGGGCGAGACAATCAGATAGTGCTTCCGAAGTTTTTTGTAGAGCGACAGCTCGATTTTCTTCGGATCGATGATAACGAATTTCACATCGCGCGGCGATTTTGCGTAGAGCAGGCTTGCGATGATGCCGTTAACTCCAACAGACTTGCCCGATCCTGTGGCGCCTGCAATCAGCAAGTGCGGCATCCGGTTCAGGTCATCCACATACACATCGCCTGAGATCGTCTTGCCAAGCGCGACCGGCAGGTTCATCTTCGTCTTCCGGAAGCTCTCGCTCTCGAACATCTCGCGGACGCGAACCATCTTTGCAACGTCGTTCGGAATTTCGACACCGATCGTGCCGCGTCCGGGAATGGGCGCGATGATGCGAATGCCGCGCGCCTTCATCGCAAGCGCGATGTCGTCGGTCAAATTCTCCACGCGTGAGACCTTGACGCCTTCCGCCGGAGTGAACTCGTAGAGTGTAACGACCGGACCCGGAGTGACCGTGATATTCTCGATCTCCACGCCGAACGTGGCAAGTTTATCGCGTAAGAGCCGTCCCTTCTTCGCAAGCTCTTCATCGTGCGCGTCGATTAAATCGCGCGGATCGGAGGGCGTCAGAATATCGAGTGGCGGATTCCGGAATTTCGAGAGAATCTCCAGGTACGGATTCTCCGGCACAACCGATTTCCTTCCCTCTTCAATAAACAGATCATCCGATCGTGATTCGGAAAGCGTCGGTTCGACATCCTGCTTCGCAACGACCGGTGCCAGTGGCAAACCATTATCGTCGATAACGGAGTGCGGAAGGGCATCATTGGAGAGCACCTTCTCATCTCCAAGCATGACGGCAGCTTCCGCTTTGATCGTCACCGTGGTCTCTGGTTTTGATACCGCTTTGAACGGCGAGATCATTTCCTCCGAGGTATCGACATTGCTCGCTTCAATACTTGGTTCTTCTATTTCCGTAAGCGGTGCAGTGATCTCCGGTGGCGGCGCGGCAATTGTGACAGGACTACTCGCAGCTCCGACAGGAGTTGCTGGTGGTTCCTCGTCGATGGAAAGCGCGCCGTTCGTCAGCCGATTGAAATGTACCGAGCGCGCGCCTAACTTATCCTGCTCGTTGCGGGTCAGCCTCGGAATTGGTCCTGCACTCTCGACGGGCTTCGGCGCTGGCCGGACCTTGAGCAATGGGTGACCTGGGCTAAAATGCGTGGCCGGCATTGGAAGAACAGTAGCCGCTTCTATTTTCGGTGCCGCAGTCTCTTGGGTATCCTTTGGATTGCCTAAATCCTTTTGTATTTCTGGTTCCGGTTTGGATTCAGTGGACTCGATGGACGGTATGGACGAAGTGGACAGTGCAGGCACTGACTGAATAGCAACCGGTTCTTCCATCTCATCGGGGGTTATGGCTTCTTCCTCCTTCATCCCTCCGCCTTCATCCTTCATCCTTCTCGCATCCTCCGCCGCTTCTTCCTCGGCGCGCCGCTCGGCTTTGGCAAGTTGGCGTGCTTCGCGCTTGTCCCAAAACTCGATCATCTTCCGGCGCGAGAACATGACTGCAACAGTCCACCAGCCGTGCAATCGCCGTGCGGTCTTCTCGATGTCGAGATCAATCGAGAAGATCAGCATTACGACGAACGCCGCCGCATAAATGATGAACGCACCCGCGCCACCGATGGCACGCGTAAACGCAAGTCCCAGGAATTGCCCGACCGAGCCGAACCACTCGCGTGGAATCATCGCGAAGTTCGAGGCCGTCCCCATCGTCGCGCTGAAGAGCACGCCGGTGATGAGGAAGAACGTCGTCGCAAGCGTCAGCCGCCGCCGCTGCCGATACGTAAACCGGAAGAACGCCAGCGACCACGCACCGAAAAAGATTGGATAAAGGATGGCAGCGTAACCGATCGTCTTGTTGATCAGGAAATTCGCAAGCATCGCGCCGACAAGCCCGAGCTTGTTGTGGACGAGATCGGCATTCGCGCGGATCTGATCGCGAATCGGATCGGGAGCGTCGCTCGCCGCTGGCACGAAGAGCGCCGGAAGATCGCCGATCTTCGTCTCGGAGATCGCAGCGTCGTCGCTCGAATAGGTAACGATCGCAATCAGTACGAGCACTGCCGCAACGATACAGGCAAGCCCCAGCACTTGCCGCTGCTTGACCATCGAGTCCGTCTTCTCGCGCGGCGTTTTCAGTGGCAGCGGAATCTGCTCCGCCTCTCCGGACGAATCAGCCTTCTTCTTGCGCGACTTGGTGGACTTGGCGCGGGTCTTCGGCGCTGGTGCTTCCAGCAAGGCTTCGGCTTCCTGTCTTCGGCGCTCGTCTTCGATTTCGCGCGCTTCGTCCGAAAGCCGCTTCGGCATTGGGCGAACACCACGAAGGCTGATCACATCGGTATCGTCCAATGGCGTCCGGTCCTCGGGCGGGAAGCCGCCGTTGGCGCCAGACGTGCGCTCGGATGCCGCGACCTGCGTGATCGAGCCGCTGCGCGAAATTCGGATGTACGGACTCTCGGTGGCTGTGAATTCGTCGGCCATGGACGTAAACAATAGGATCGCACGCGCGAACAGCGCGGATTACTCACGGGACCATTGGGGCAAAATGGAGTCGTGCCGTCGTGGGTATAAAGGGGGCTTGGTGGGAAATAGTTCGCAGCGATGGCTCCGGAATGACTATTTTTACACGCATTAAACCAGCGGTGCGACGCTTCTCTCCAACGATCAACACACCGACGCGCCTGAAGCAGATGCCCTACCGGCCCGAATATGCGACGATGACCGACGAAGAACTCGTCCGGCTATGCCAGCATAACGTTGCCGAAAAAGATGGGGCGTTTACATCGCTCGTGGTGCGGTATCAGAAGCGGATCTATCTTGCCGCACGCAAGATGGTCCACGGCGATCACGACGAGGCCGATGAGATCGCGCAGGAGACGTTCGTTAAGGCGTACGAGGCGCTGGCGTCGTTCCGCGGGGAAGCGCAACTCTACACGTGGCTTTACCGGATCATGATGAACGGTGTGATCCAGCGCTCGCGCCGCAAGAGCGTCCGCGAGTTCGTGCGTATGGAGGACATGGAGACTGCGCCTCCTTCCGAAGAAATCGCGCCCGACGAAGGGATGATTTCATCCGAAACCACCCGGCTGATCGAGGAGGCGATCGAATCGCTGCCGCCGAAACAGCAGCGCGTCTTCATCATGCGGTTCTACGACGAACTGCCCTACGAGGAGATCGCGAAGATCGTGGGCACGTCTGTTGGTGGTCTGAAAGCAAACTACTTTCACGCGGTTCGAAAAATCGGGGATTATCTGAAGGCTTCAGGGAAAATTCAGTCGGATTTCGTGGTGGAGGTCGTCACGGATTAGAGCATTCTCACTATTAAACTTGCGGTGGTTTTGGGCGTCAGAAGATATGGATATGCATAACATCAATCATAGCGAAGAGAGTGTAGAGCGCCTTGCGGATGAAATCCGGCGGCTCGGCACGCCATACGGCTCCACGGAACCCGACGAGCGGTATTGGATGAACTTCCGCGTGAGGGTCATGGATCGGATCGCGGAGCGCGAACAGCAAAAAGCGACGTGCTGGACTGCAATCGCGCTCGGATGGATTCAGGACCACATTCTCGTTGTAAGCCTGAGCACGGCCGCCGTGTTATTCGCGATTTCGCTTACGCTGATGCTCCAGCCATTCCAGTCCGATGAGCCACAGAAGCTGGCGCCACAGGTTGCCATTATCACTCAGCCAGTAGCACCTTCACCGGTACCACCCGCACCCGTTTTGGCGGAGAATCGGTCGGATAAGACCGATCCGCCAGCCAAACAACCCAAGGCTGATTACACAAAGCCGGTAGCAGAGCAGCCTTCGATGGCTTCGCTCGACCTGCCAACCGAGAATTCATCGGACGCCGTCGCGCCGGTGAGCTTGGACGAACTTTCGGCTCCGGAACTGGAATCCGTATTGAATAGTCTGCAAACGAAGTAAACGTCGCTTTTTCGAACTTGAACCGAGTCACTGTTATGAAACGCCTTGTCATTGGAATGTTCGTCGCTGCTTCCGTGCTGATTCCGGCGCGTGGGATTCTGGCACAAACTGATGGGACGCAGGTTACCCCGGATCGGAAGGCCGAGCAGCAGACGCGCCGTGCTGAACTCGTCAAAAAGATCGAGCAACTCAAATACGAGCGGATGACTACCGCGTTGGCACTGGATCAGGAGTCGGCGCCCAAATTTTTCGATCTC
>JADGPZ010000005.1 GCA_017882165.1 Candidatus Kapaibacterium sp. | reverse complement strand
GACTGAATCTCCGAGCTAACAAGAGGAATCAGGTGGTCTTCTGCCTCCTCGGGTTCGCTTAGAAGAGACCTATGTGTCACGTATGGCGCATCTAACTCAGCGCTCATCTTACTAAGTATCCTGTGTGTGTTCTTTCGAATCGCGGAAAGTGATTCGAGCGCCACGGATGGAAATATTCCCTTGGTGAATTTGGTGAAATCATTGATAACGGCGTCCGGTAGTTTCTGGACAGGGATCTTCCAAGTATCCCCGATCGGGGCAAGGCTCTTAGGGTCCTTGCCATGAAAAACTATCCTCGCATGACCACGATGAAGACAGTCACCCTCAACGATGAATCCTGGGAGACTCTCATTGAGAACTCGAAGAGCTTTACCCATCAGGTCATCCATCCCCGCCTCTCCAGTGTAAAAGACAAAGAGTCTCAGCCTCTCGATGCCAGCACTCATGTCGTCCATAAGAATCTTCGCGATCAAGTCGAGACTTGTTGCACCATTATCTCGCGCGATTTGCCAATCGAGGATCACGATGTCTGAGCGTCTTCCGACCTTCACCACTTCCTCCTCAAGTGTATGTTCGCGCTCTGGCGTCAGGACAGCGCAGACGATTCCCTTCTTTGCAAAACTGCGAATGATTTCTTCCGCATCAAGCTCGTGTTCTCCGTCTTCATGTTCCCTCTCCCCAAGGATTGTCTCGGTCCGTCTGGCCTCCGCCGGTGGGGAGATTTCTCCGGTGCTTACCGGCATTTCTTTGGCCCCTGTCGTACTTGCGCTTTCGACAGGACTCCCACCCAACGCCAAACTTGATTCATCCGCTTGAACCAAGAGGCCCTTCCCGGGTGTCTTCAGGTTCGGATGCACACTTACGGGTTCGCTCGTTGGACGACGCGTCTTGTCATCGAATACCACTGCGGTCTGAAGAAAATCCTCGGCGATCGTCCTACATAATTCCTCGAACTTACTCATCTTCATTCTTTCTCTTCACTTCCCTAATCCTAAAAGTAGCACCCCCAAGTTGGCTCTTTGAGACGGTCAACTCGTACCCAGTTTTCCTAAGAGCTTCGCGAGAGATGAATAATCCCAAACCGCGCCCGGCTGGCTTGCGCGTGAAGCCCATTTCAAAAATGGAATCAATATCCCTGGCCTGAATTCCAGGACCGTTGTCTGAGACGAGGAATCCATCATCGCTTGAGTCAAGCTGGATTATGTGTGGCTTTGGTCGATCACTCAACCAAAAAATTGCATTGTCAACCAGGTTAACAAAGGCCGGATAGAAATTTGATGGGTAACCGGTAATCTTCTTTTTCGAGAATCGGCTCGTGGCTTTGAATTCAATGGCGTGTCTTCGGATTCGCTCTCTGAAGAGGTCTTCCAAAAACTTCTCGATTTCACCTCCGGTAATAGTGACGGCCTTCTTGTAGAGTCGGCGGTGCAGAGGAGTAAATAGATTCAGGTAGCCATCAAGGTGATCGAAATTCGCGCGAATGTTTCGATACACCTCCTGCAATTCCTCATTGACATCTGCCCAGGCATGAAGAGTTCGCAGATTGGTGCGAATCGATCTTACACTTGCTTCGAATTCGTGATTGATAATTTCAATCGCCATTCCGAGTTGAGTCAACTCCAAATCCTGATCGGCACGTTCTCGCAAGGCTAAAACTTCTTCTTCTAATGACTCCTCCACATCTAGGTTGTTCAGAGCGTGTTCTCCTTTTTCCAAATTAATTGCAGCGAGTTGATCGCTCACGTTCCGAAGGAGCTCGTTCTCACTCTCCGCAGTTTTGGTAATCCGATCTTCAAGCTCAATTCTCTTTTTTGCGAGCGTCGATTCACTCAAAGAAACGAGGTCCATTTTGCTGAAATTAACGAGAGTCTCTTGAACTGCCCTATCGAGTTCGGCAATACTCTCCTTCGTCAAAGTTCTGACCTTAACATGCACATCCGATACAATCTTCCGGGCTTCGGTTGAAGATGTGTTAGTTCTTGACTGGGCCTCACTTATGAGGTCTTTAAGGGACCTTTCGAATCGTCTTCTCCGATCGAGACTCACTCTTGCCTTTTGAGCCAATTCACCAATTTTGTTTTCAATTTCAGATTCAAGTGGCAAAAGCACTTTATTCTGAAGCCGCTCAAATTCCGACTGATAGGCTTCCCAATCTCTACGAAGCTGCTTGGATAAGCCAACTCCACGGGGCTTGTTCACTCGCAAGGACTCACGTAAAATACTCGCTTTTCGCCTTGCCGTTGATTCCGATTCAATAAATAACGATGAGGCATCAGCATCGTCAAAAGATTTTGGAATTGAATTGAGTGTATCATCCAACTCTTTAAAAATCGCTTTCGCTTCTAATTCCGGTTTGCCCGCGCCAGATTCCTCGAAAAATACATCAAGACTTTTCTTTAGCTGATCCCGTTTGACCGATACAAGCTTTTCTCTTTTCCGTCGGGCGCGCTCGAGTCTGTCCAACTCTATCTTTTTCTCAGTGTAATCTGCCGCATGTGCGCCTCCCTCTCTGAAGAAATCAGCTGCCAATTGCACGAAGAAGTCTTTGAGGATATTGCGGAACTGACGATAGGCAATATTTTCTTGGAAGCCCTCACGTCCGGCCTTCTCAATAAGGTTGGGATTTTGATCGTGTTTAATCTCGATTACCCCGAAGAGTCTGCGAAATGAAAAATAATAGTAAGCGGCGCTTTTTGTCCGATTTTTTTCAATGTCCAAAAAATCGAAATCAGAATTCCCATAAGGGAGCACTCTTATCCCATTCCGATAAATGTATAATCCACCAATCTTGTTCATTTTGGCGGTCATTCTTGCCCACTCTTCAGGTGGTAGTTCGCTTTCGCGCTGTGCTCCTTGAATTACGGAAAAATTAACTGTAAACGGACCGCAATCGGTCGGCTTTCCATGTGCCGCTGGCCATGCTATCTGATGCTCGATCGGCTCAAGATTGTAAATTTTCACTTTGCCCGAAAACTGACCATACTCATCGAACGTCCCACTTATGTGATGGTCAGCAATCTGGAATTCTTCGGGGGTGAAGAATGCAGATTCTCCAATAAGTTCATCGGTCAGCACATCCGTCTTATGATCCCTGAAGCTCGCTCGAATAAACGGCTCAGAATGGTCGGGGGTCATGGTATTGCTGAAGCCGATCAATCCTTTAATCAATGCCGAAGAGCTGCTTCCATCTCCATCCTCGTCAATTAGGCCCGGCAACGATCGATCTACCGGTGACACGTAAAATTGTGTCCCACATGACCCTCCCTTTAGCGAAGGAGTAGCGAGGTAAGTGTCAAGTTCAATGGGGTCGATCTTGAACGAGTCAAGCTCAGTCCGAAGTCGTTTGTGAAGCTCAGCCGGAATTGCATCTCGTAATAACTTAAGGTTTGCTTTGACTTCCTCAACCATTTCCCTCACGTCTTTGAGGGAAGGAAGTGTTCCTTTCTCGAATCGACGAAGTGGAATTTCAATTTGGTCGATATTAATGCCAGGGCATTCGAACATCCCCCAATTGATGAATGCGGCAACCAGATCCCCGGGCCGGTTGTCACGGATTGGGCGCGTCATGACGAAGACTTGTGGGCCAATCGCGGCAATCGAAAGTCTGCCTATTCCTTTTTCTCCCAGGATCGGTCTAATTGTCTTGCCGGTTGGAATCATCGGTATTGACAACTGCTCGGAGCCAATTTTACTTTCGGTGCCGAGCGTTAGCCACCTCTTTTCAAAGTCGTCTTTGGTCATCCCAAAGCCATCGTCCCTCAAAACGAAAAGACTATCACTGCGATAATAGTCCACGACCACGTTATCGGCATAGGCATCGTGAGCATTTTTGAATAGCTCACTTATCGCGGTAGGAATTCCCGCGATCTGTTGCCGTCCGAGCATGTCAACGGCTCTGGCGCGGGTCTTAAACTTTGCCATTGGCTCCGGTAGTTGACTGAATGTGTATGACGAAGTGTTCGCCGATCCTCTTTGAGAGCGCAACCGGAACGGCGTTCCCGACTTGACGGGCCATCGAGCTGAGGCTACCGTGAAGGATGAAAGTGAGCGGGAATGTCTGGAGGCAGGCGGCTTCACGAACCGTCAAGGCTCTATCCTGGACGGGATGTCCGAATCGTCCGTTTGAAAGACTGATGCAGCGCGTCGTCATCGCCGGGGCCGGTTGATTCTTCCTGATTCTCCCGTAAACGTCGGAATGCCCGGTTGTGTCCTTGTGGCACTTCAGCCAAAGACGTTCAGGCCAGTCGGAGCGTGATCCTTCGGGAGGAGTGGCCCTGATTCTCTCCAAGTTCTTTTGGGACAACATCGCGGCACGATGATTACTAATTATAGGATCGGCTTCACCCGCAGCAACTTTCGGCAGCCCGCGAATAGAGTCCCATGCCGTGGTAAAAGGCTTCAGTGTCTTGCCATGGGTTTTCGGCGGCACCTGAATCTCACCGAGTCGGCTTGCCACCAACACCAGCCTCTTCCTCTTTTGAGGAACACCGTAATCCTGGCAGTTGATAGTCTGAACATCGTGCGAATACTCCAATCGGTCGAGCATCGCAATGAACTCATCGAGCGGTGAATTGCGGGAGATTGTTTGAATCCCGGGCACATTCTCGATGAAGATAAGCTCCGGCAAATAGCGCTTCACGAAACGTCCGAACTCGGCAAGAAGAGAGACGCGCTCGTCACGCTTCTTCTTCTGCCGATTCTGTTGCGAGAATGGTTGGCACGGAGCGCACGCGGAAAACAACAGCACGTCTGTCGGCTTCTTCGTGACGTATGGCGCGAGAGTCGCCGTCTTCATCCAGCGGATGTCGCGATTGAAAAATTTCGCATCGGGAAAGTTAGCCGTATAAGTGGCCTTCGCATCGGGATCGGAATCGATCGCGGCCACGACCGATAGACCCGCTGCCTCGAAGCCAGCACTCGTTCCGCCGCACCCGGAAAAAAAATCTACAACTTTTATCACAACGGTGGTTCAGTTCAAGATTTAAAACAAAACGGAAAATAGATTGAAATGCTCCCGGTGATTCATGTCCGGGCCTTGTAACCGTGTTCGCCGCGGATCTGTGCGGAGAGTGCAACTGTGCAAGGTGTGCAGAGCGTGCAGCAAAACGATACAGGAAATTGATGATCGCCGTGCACCCTTGAGTGCCGAATCCTTGATTCCGCTCTGAATTCGGCATTCACGGTGTTTGCATGGCCGATTTCTCGGGATTTCAGCCCCGTTTTTGTATCACTTTGTATCACTTTTCGTCCCCTTTCTGGCCTCGTTCCGCCCTTTTGGTTGCACACTCTGCACTCCTTGCACAGTTGCACTCTCCGCACTTTGAGGGGTCTCGGCGCCGGGTCGTCCGTAAAATCCGAAGCGGATTTTGATGAGTCCGCTCTTCGCGAGACGGTCTTTGGCCGCTCGCTCTTTGAGGTTATACTTGCCCATGATCCGGGACACCAGGACACCCGCTGGCAACTCCTTCTCGCCTTCCTGAAACAGCAACTCAAGTCCCTCAATCGGTTCGGCGGGTCTTCCGATCTCCCAGACGGGCTTCGTGTCTCCATCCGATGAATATCGTTTCCCGTCTCGATCGAATCCAAGAACCAGCGCGTCGTACTTGAACGTGTCCGAGACATCGTTCTCCTTCTCCATGTGAAGGTAACGCTCCGTCCCATGCTTGTCGCCCGTCAGCATGAGAACGGCCCGAGCCCGCTGGACGAATGCGCCGGCACCCTGAATGTTCACCTGGTCCGGTGTGCTCCGATGGTCGCCCTTTCGAACGTGGTGGAGGAACAGTACCAACGCCTGATCAGCAAGCCATGCGAACTCGCTGTAGAACGCCTGAGCATCACTGTTGCTATTTTGCTCGCCGTTGAAGAGATTGCCGAGCGAGTCGATCACAATCAGATCGACCGGCGAGCGGTGCATCTCGGAGGAGACTTCTCCCAGAACTTCCACGAGCGACAACTGAGACGCGAAGATAAAGGCGAGTCCCGGAGTGGATTGGCGGCCGTAGCTCTTGAGGATTTTCGTGGTCTTGTTCTGCCCGTCCTCGCAAGAGACATAGATCACTCGGCGATTCGGAGCATGGATCGATCGTGTTAAGAACTGACGGTCCCCACAGGCTATTGCGATGGCAAGCTGCCGGATCAGGGTTGACTTCCCATACCCGCCGATCCCGGCGAGCAACGCGATTTCCTTGTTCGGAAGCAGGCCGTCCCAGAGCATCGGCGTATCGGGGATGGTCAGCGCATCGAGATCGCTCCATGTACGCACGTGCTTTGATTCGACGATCGGCGCGGCAGGATTCGGCTCCATGACCGAGGCGATCGGATTCGATTGTTTCTTGTGCGCCTGCCTCATCGACTTTCTCCGATGCGCCCTTCGATCGTTCGCGAGAATACCCGTCGCTTGGCTTGCAGGTCGATCTCTTCTACGGTCGAAATCCGATTCCGCTTGATCCACTTGTCAAGTTCAAGCTTATCGTAATAGTTGTTTTTCCCACCCGGCTTGTAGTGCGGGACACGAGCTTGAGAAGTTAGCTTGTACAAATAGGACTCCGAAATGCCGAGGTATTCCGCCGCCTCTGTATGACTCAGCGGCTTGCTCTTGATGTCGTGAATCGTCTGTTCAATGCGATCCAGTTGTTCTATGATGATTTGTTCGTTCTTCATTTTTGCGTGCCTTTGTTTGTAATGGGCGCTGCAAAAATGGCCTAAAACTCGATGCAAATCAATTGATGGGACTTGATTATCAAGTGCGGGATTTTGTGGCTTTCTCTTCGGTGTCAACCTTCTGCATTAACCGTCGAACGCTTGCGAGGTCCTCTGAGTCTTTTCTGCCAATGGCGTTTTGATAGGCTTGAGCAAGAGTATGCGGATCGAGATCGCGTCCGTCTTCCTGCACGAAGATCTGCGAAAGTAATTTCCAAGGCACCCCATTGCCTGGCCACCGGCATTTCTGGTCCACAAACATTTGGCCGAATAGTATGGCAAACCATTCTTGCGTAACGAGAAGTTGAATGCGCTTCTGCTGCGCTGGTTTTGTAGTCTTTCGCAATTGAGTCGGTTCCTTCTTCGTGGACTTTGAATCAAACAAACGTCGTTTTGCTCTCAACTCTTTTTGAGCATAGAGAACCCAGGCCTTCTCGTGCCCTCGCTTCGACAGCTCCGCGACTATCATTGTGAGATAGTACATCCTCTCGTCGTAGGTTGGCATGTACTCCAAAAACTGTTCTATTCGGGTCTGACTAAAATTGAAGAGTGGATACTGCTCGGTTCGCCTTGCGTACTCCAATAAGCGGTTATATACCCGATCATACATCGCCGGATATTGATCTCGAAAGTCAAAATATGCTTTGCGGGCCTCACCTATTGTTCGGAGAAGATGATCGCCCGTGAGAGCATCCTTGACAAACGCCTCATTCTTCACGAATTGCTCGACACACTTCGCCATGGCGCGAGTACCATCGCGCTCAATTTTAAGGACGCCTTTTCGCGTTCGGGCGTCCGTTACTGATTTCACATCGGGCACGCGTAGGTACGGCGTTGGTTCGCGCATGAGTTCGCTGGGGGTTGGTTGCGGAGTCGTGTTTTCAGCCTCTCAATTGCGATCACCATTTCGAGTCGCCGATGGCTATTCTCGTTTCAACCCTCGTGGATAATCTTTTATTGCCACTTTCAGAATGAAATCTGTGGCAAGAGCGAGACCGCTTCCAATTTCCGATCGTCGATGATCCTCGCGTAAATCTGTGTGTGCTTGATGTCCGTGTGACCGAGCAGCTTGCTCACCATGTAAAGGTCCTTCGTGTTACTTAGCGCCATCGTCGCGAACGTGTGACGCGCCACATGAAAGGAGACGTGCTTCGTGATCCCCGCCCTCGTCACCCAAATCTGCAGGTGCGTCCAGATCCCGCCCTCACTCCGCGGCATTTTGAAGATCGGTTCATCCGGTCCATCGGGCAGTGGTTCCAGAAGCTTGATGGCGGTCGGCGCCATCGGAAGGTATTCGAATCCACCGGTCTTCTTCTGCCGGAATTGAAGGCCCCCGTTCACGATCTGTGCTCGTGTCAGACGCTTCACGTCCGAGAGCCGAAGTCCCGTATAGCACGAGAACAGGAATGCGCGCTTGATCTCCGTCTGGTTCGTGGGCGTATCGGCCAGCCGCTGGACTTACTCGAAGGTCCGGTAGGTCCGCTCCGATGGCTGGGTCTTCACAATATCGATCATCTCGCATGGGTTCGCGTTGATGATCCCTTCCTTGAGCGCCACATTGAGCGACGCCTTGATCTTGTGAAGGTAGGCATTGGCCGTGTTCGGGCAGACCCGTTCGAGCAAGAACTCCTGAAATTCATCCAGCCACTTCCCATTGATCCGTTTGAACGAGATGTCCGCACTCGTGAACTGCCGAAGCTGATAGAGAGTCGTGCTCCACGTCTTGTGCTTGGTCTTGGTCAACTCATCGAAGAAGTCGATGAAGCTCGCGTCCTTCTTGAAGCTCGGGATGTACCCGTGCGGCGCGCTTTGGATTTCGAGCTCGCGGGTGGCCCGGACCTCCTCAGCCATCCGCCTGTACTCACCCTGTTTATTGCGCTCCTTGGGGAGGTGGATGTTCAGGTTCTCATAGTGCCGACGGCCATCGATGTACATGTCAAGATAGAGTGACCATGATCCGTTGGCAAGCTTCCGTTTTCGTAAATGTACTGGCATGATTGGAGTAGTAGATATGAGCACCGATCGCTCCTGAAGCGTGCTTTGGCGCTCGTGATTGGTTACTCGAATATAGCCAACCGGGAAGGACGAGTAACAAATCGCGCAACGAATACGCAACGCAACTCGGGAGAACAAGAGCAAAGAAAGGCAATCATTTGACAGTGAATTTGTTAGATCGCCGAAATGATTTTATCTTTCTTTGCACATCTATTCCGTTGCTTGTCTACAAGCATTTGGGGTTCGACTCCCTACGGGTGCACAATTGCCTCATATTTACAGATCGACGCCTTAGAGCCGCGGGTCATAACGACTTTGCGGCTTTGCTTTTTCTAATCTCTCGGCAAGAGGACTCTACCACCGTAGTTTTGCACTAATGAGAATCAGCGTAGTCATCATGGCGGGCGGCGTAGGCACGCGTTTTTGGCCCGAGTCCCGCGAACGGAAGCCGAAACAGTTACTCGATGTCCTCTCTCCGGGCATATCGCTCGTGCAGGCTACTCTGGCCCGGACGAAACAGTTTGCGGCGATCGAAGACACGATCATCGTAACCGGCGAGGCCCAGCGCGCCGAACTCGAGCGACAACTTCCTGAAGTTCCAAAGGAGAATATCATCTCCGAGCCATTCGGTCGCAATACCGCACCGTGTATTGCGCTGGGCGCCCGATTACTGAAAGAGAGAATCGGTGAGGATGGCATCATGGCTGTCTTGCCGGCCGACCATATTATCCGAAGCGAGAATGAATTCGCCCGACTCATGAAACTCGGAGCACGTTTGGCACACGAGACTCGCAACCTGGTGACGGTCGGGATTCATCCCACGCGGCCTGAAACTGGATTTGGATATATTCAGCTCGATGACGAGCACCTGCCATCACGCTCGCAGTTGCCTGATTTTAGCGAGTTCGAGCTTCGGGATGTCTTTCGTGTGAAGCGCTTCGCTGAGAAGCCTGACATAGATACGGCGCGCCGATTTGTAGAAAGTGGTGACTTCCTCTGGAACAGCGGCATGTTTCTCTGGCGGATCGATGCGATCGAGGCAGCCCTGCGAGAGTTCACACCGGAGATTATGCAGCAGATCGATACAATCCCTGCGGCCTCCTCCCCGGACTTCACCACGAGGCTCCGCGAGGCATACAGCACGATCCGTGGTGTCTCGATCGACTACGGTGTGATGGAACACGCACCCAATGTCTACGTGCTTCGTGCCGGCGCTCTCGGTTGGAGTGATGTTGGGAGTTGGGACGAAGTGTATCGCTTAAGCGAGAAGGACCTTGAGAATAATGTTCTCATGGGCGCACATGTCATTGCACGCAATACGAAAGGCTCGCTTGCGATCTCTCGCACATCCCGTCTTGTTGCGCTGTATGGTGTTTCCGATCTCGTCGTTGTCGAAACCGACGATGCGATTCTCATTACTCGGCGCGATCAGGCACAGGGTGTTCGAGATGTTGTAGATTATCTCAAGCGTCATCAGATGAGCGAGTACCTCTGAGTAGAAACTTACTCACGCGCTCTTCTTATGGGTTCTCTTTTAAAGAGATTTAAATACTTAATAATTGTTTTAAAGCCTGTGGAAATGTTGAGAAGCGGATCGGTGAGTGTCTGAAGCCTGTGTCCCGCAAGGTCTTAAGCCGCATTAACATCTTATCCATAGGTCTCGGGGTATGTTGAAAAACGATGTTACATTAACATATCACGATGTTCTCGACAGGTGGTGTGGAAAGTAAACTCGGCTGTTCACACGATTGAGTAGATTGATCCACTATTCCACCCACATCGCTTTAGATACCCACAAAATATTATCCCGATCGCCGTGTATCTTGGATTGAATCAACAAGAAAGGCGCGGAAGCCGCGCCATTCTTTAAGTTTTATCACAAGAAAGTATTACTCAGTGCATCATCTCGAACTGCCGCCGGAGATCCTCGATCTTAGCGGAGAGCGCGGTATCGTGACGCATGTCGTCCACGACCGCCTGGACTGCGTGGATGACGGTCGAATGATCGCGGCCACCGAAGTGAAGCCCGATAGACTTCAATGAGTGGTTCGTCAACTCCTTCGCAAGGAACATCGCGACCTGCCGCGCCTGGACGATCTCCTGCTTTCGCGTCTTCGCGCGCAGAAGCTCTTCCTCGACACCAAACTTCTTCGAGACCGCCCGCTGGATCGTCTCGATGGTGAGCATCGGCGTGCTGCGTTTCGCGACCTTTCGCAGTACTTCGCGGGCAAGATCGAGCGTCGGCTCCTTACCCTCAAGGGAGGCGGTGGCCAGCAATGAAATCAGGCAGCCCTCCAACTCGCGGATATTCGTCGTGACGTTGGAAGCGATAAATTCAACAATGTCGCTCGAAAGATCGACTCCGTCGGCAATTGCCTTGTGTCGTAGGATTGCGATGCGTGTCTCAAGATCCGGGGCACCGATGTCGGCAGTCAGCCCCCACTGGAGGCGATTGAGCAGTCGGTCGTCGATGTCTTTCAGCTCTTTTGGAGCGCGGTCGCACGTCAGGATGATTTGCTTGCCCAGTTCGCGCAGAGCGTTGAAGGTGTGAAAGAAGATGTCCTGCGTCTTCTCCTTGCCCGCAAAAAATTGGACATCGTCGATGATGAGCACATCGATCGAGCGGTACAAACTCTGGAATTCGTTGATCCGGTCGTTTTGAATTGAATCGACGAACTCAACGGTAAAGCGGTCGCTCGATGTGTAGAGCACACGCGCCGTTGGGAATTTCTGCAGGGCTGCGTTGCCAACGGCTTGAATGAGGTGAGTCTTTCCGAGACCCACATTGCCGTAGATCACGAGTGGATTGTATCGCGTGCCGCCGGGATTGTTTGCGACGGCATTCGCGGCGGCGTAAGCCAGCTTATTCGATTCGCCGCGGATGAACGTCTCGAACGTGTACCTTGGGTTGAGATTTGGCTCGATCGCTGGCCGCTTAGACGTCTGCTGAGGCGCGTTTGCGAGTCCCCCATGCTGTTGGCTGGCTTGGGTTCGTGGGGTCGCGGCGTGGGCGAATGGGCTCGCATTTGCTTGCTGTCCGCTCGAACGCTGGCCGAGGGTCTGAGTGGAAGGGGCATTTGGGCTTGGAGCTTGTGCCGGCTCGAGTTTCGTGTTCAGCGAGTCAAGCTCGCTCGTAGTCTCAAAGCGAAATTCTGCCGTTGCGCCAAGCACATCGCGCAGTGCCGATTGAAGCGCATCCTCGTAATGTTCCGAGATCCACTCACAGAAGAAATTGCTCGGCGCTCGAAGGGTCAGCGCGGTGCCCTCCAGGCCAATGCCTTCCAACGGCTCGAACCAGGTGCGCATCGTCTGGGCACTGAGCTGCGAGCGAAGCGTTTCGAGGCACCGTTTCCAAATGTGCTGCGCCGCGCTCCGAAGGTTGCGAGCGCCCTCCTCGCTCACGGCAGCATCGGTTGATTCCGGCTCGGCTGTTGCTGGCTCGGTCGTTGCCGCGCGCAGAAATTCCGCTGGCGGACCGCCAGCGGCGACCTCAGTTTCGGAATGCAGGACGCGCTCGGACACGGGCTTCAATTTGGTATACGTTTGATCGGGAGCGATCAGATCGCGACCGATCATCTGGGCACGCATCGTGGAGGATGCCATGCCGCCTGTCATTACACTTGGAACTGACGCAAAATTCCGCAGCGTCTTCTCGCCCGGCGACCTCTCGCCTGGCGAATTCTCGCCGGAATATGCGGGCGATGCTTCCATAACTTCAAGATCGGCGTATTCCGTTCGAGTCATACGTGAATTGATGCGACAACAAGGGTTAGTTGAGTGTGTAGAGCAGGAACAATGACGAAACGCGCGACCCGTGAAGCATCGATGTGACAACGAAAAAATCTACTTGAATCAGAAGCAACGTAGCGCCCCCGATAAAGCGGCTAATGAGCTTCTTATGACGCGCGGAAACGATCACCTTGATGAGAAGCCTCGAAGCAGACCGGTAATGCCGGACTCACCTACTTATCCACATTCTCTACACATGCGGATTCGATTCTCTCGTAACGCAGTATAATACATTCGAGTATCGAATGTCAAGAGTTTCGGAAAAAAATTTTCTAAATTTTTTTTCTCGAAAATTTTTCCGTACTTTTTCTCACGATATTTTTCATGACAGACGCGCCGCCTTCGCAAGTGAGCCCAGTGTCGCGCGTGTCCGCGCACCAGTCGTTCGCGGAAGATGGATCGGGATCTCTTCAAGGAATGCTTTAGCGAAGAACGCGAATGCGATTGCTTCTTTGGCACTCACTGGAATTCCGAATACATCGGATGAAATGACATTCGCATTTGGTGCATTCGTTTTTATCCGTTCGACAAGGAAAGTGTTTCGTGTCCCGCCACCACTCATGATGAGTTCGAACGTAGATGACCGATCACCCACCGTGGATGATGGTTCATTCACGGGGCCGCGCGATGACGTGAAGCGAAAACTCTCGGCGATGGAGCGTGCCGTAAGCTCCGTGAGTGTCGCAAGCGCGTCCTCGGCGCGAAGCTCGCCTCGATCGACTGCTTCGAGCATCGGTGCAATGAATGGCGCGCCGAAGAGTTCGCGACCCGTCGTTTTTGGCGGAGCCAGAGCAAAATAGGAGTGGCCAAGCATCTCCGACAAGAAGACTCCGCTAATGCTTCCCGATCGAGCGCGCAAACCATCCTGATCAAACGGCTCATGGAAATATTTCTGGCAGACCAGATCGAGCAGCATGTTTCCTGGTCCCGTGTCGAAGGCAACCACCTCATCCTCTCTCGCGGATTTCGGAAGCCAGGTGATGTTCGCAATGCCACCGACATTGAGGGTGGCGCGGTCCGACGTCTCACTTTTTAGAAACGCATAATCGAACATCGGCATAAGCGGTGCACCCTGACCTCCAAGCGCGACATCCGCTCCGCGAAAATCACTTACCACGTCTATTCCAGTAAGTACCGCGAGTGCTGTGCCGCTGCCAAGCTGCAACGTAGCACCCTCCAGCGGAAGATGGCGGACCGTTTGGCCGTGCAACCCGATTGCGCGGATGTCCCCGGCGTCGATCTTCCCGGCTTGAAGCGTTTCATTAACCGCTCGTGCGTACTCACGAGCGAGGACGAAATGGAGCCTGGCGACATCATCCATGCGGACGAAGTCCGATGTTGCTAAATTGAAAAGCTTTTCGCGGACCGCCGCCGTCCAAGGCGTGCTCTGAAATCGCAAGAGTTCGACGCGGATGCCTTCGAATCGGCACACGGCAAGATCGATCGCATCGAGACTGGTGCCCGTCATGATGCCAAGATAGAGTTGCAAGTCTGGCGGGGGCATCATTGGGCGTGGCGCGACACGACGTGTGAGGTGTCCTCGGTACTATCCGGCACAAGACCGGTGGGGATTTTTCGCTCCGCGATCTTGAGGAACAGGAAGAAGACCAGTCCCATCGCGAGGAACAGGATCACGCGAAGCCCGACCGAGTCGGCTTGCAAGAACCCCGAAAAGCTGCCGGAGTGGGGCTGATACGCACGGGCTTTCGATCGACCAAACATAGTGTTAAGTGCTAAATCAGGAGTGCTAAGTTCCCGTGGATGACCCATCATCCACACCTGAATCAACACTCAACACGAGGCACTCAACTCAGTTCGGGTATCGGATGTCAAGCAACTGGAGGCTTGCAATTTCGGTGTTGCCGCCGGCCATCTCGACTTCGCGCACCAGCCCATAGCCACTGGCGAAGAAGCGGAGGGTATAGATGCTCTCATCCTCACCGTCATGATGATACCGGACCATGATGACATCCGGGAAGTGTACCGCTCGGTCTTCCAGGTAATAATCATCGTAGCGCGCGAGCACCGTAGCGCGGATTCGATGAACCGGATCGGCAACCCAGGTGGCGCTGTCTTCGAGAGGACCATCGAGCGCAAGCAGTGTGGTGTCGCCGGTCGAAAGCGTAGCGGCAAGGTTGTTGTTCGCATCGTGCGTGAAGCCGATGAAGAAGAGTGGGTTGCCTGTGCTGGTATCCACAAGCACGTTCTTATCGGCCATCGTCTGACCGATTATGAGCTGACAGACGACGGTATCGTAGGTGTTCTTGGCCGGACCAGACGTGAATCGGCTGTATCGATAGACAAGTCCGTTCTGGAGCGGGAAGAAATAGGTCTGCACCGTCGAGACCGGGCTTGCCGGCGCACTGCTCATCGAGCATCCGGCAAGCATAAACAGTCCGGCGACCGCAGCCGCCATTCCATGCCCTACCTCCTCGATGCGACGATACAAGAATGACATCAGAAGTGGAAATATAACCCAGTGTTCAACTCGATGTTAATGCTCGGCGAAGCATTGGCAACGTTGTTCGGGACCACAAGCGAGCCGGTGCCGGAGCGAATGGCTGCGTCCCGCTGCGCTGTGAGATCGTAGCTATACCGGACTGCGCGAAGTCCCGCCACAAAACCCACCTCACGAGTCAGATCGGAGTGTAGGCCAAGTTCACCGATCATCATCTGTCCTAAGCTTGCGAAGCCGTAGCCGCCTGTGAATGTCAGTTCCGCTCCTCCGATGGTCGGGAAGCGAAGCTGCAGGAGAGCGGCAACATAATTCGTTGGCTCATGGACGGTATCGCTTGCCAGCACGTTCTGTAGCGGATCGATCGGATTTCCACTCCGTGTGAAAAGACTCTTCCGTGTCACGTTGGCAGCACCAAATGCCGCGCCGGCCCAGAGCGTGTTCGAGTTGGGCAGCACTTGGAAGTATGCGCCGGCGGAGGAATTCGTAATCAGAGGCAGCGAAACATTCGTCGCGGCGGAATTCGGGAATTGCCGCCCAAAGCTTTCGGCCACGTTGAACTCGAACCGCTCGAGCAGCGACTTATGTGGCTGGGCAATCGGTGTGTTGTGGAATTGCGGGACGTTCCCGCCATCTGTTCCTATGACATGCAACACTGCGGGTTCCACCGGTTGCGCCTCGGCGAAGGCGATGGATGGCTCCGAACTCGGCGCAACTTCACGTTCAGCCGGTGAATTCCAGAGTGCTACGTTCGGCTCAAAGAGCGAAGGCAGAAACTGGAGAGGCGCGTGCTCTCCGCCAATTGTGCGTCTGGGAGCCGAATTCTGTTCGGCCGTTCCTGCCGTTGCCAAACCAGAACTGACAGGAGACACCGTCTGCGAGATCACCCCTGCCTGGACATTATCTTGTGAAGGTAGTGTGCCTGCGAAGTATCCAGCGCCCAGACCAACGATAAGTCCCAACGCTCCGACGGCCGCCGAAGCCGTTGTCATCATGCGGCTGAAGAAGCCAACGGGTTGCGGGATTGTGATTGCTTGCGGCGCCGGAAGGATCGCATCCACGCGTGCCCAGAGCGATTGCTCGGCTTCGTATGGCACGGAGAGCGACTCACGGTCGCTGGCAAGCAGCGACTTTTGGCTCATAAAATCCCTGAGCACGCCGCGCTTCTCGGGTGAGACCGAGAGCGTGTGCAACAGCTCTGCTTCGTCGTGCGGCGAAAGCGAGCCATCCATAAAATCCAGTATGCGTTCGTTCAGTGTCATCTCTGTAAACCTGATTCTGACAAGAGCTAAATGTCTTCGTTGTAATACGGTCCTAACAATTTTCTGAGCGTCTCCTTCGCGCGATAGATCCGGCTCTTGACAGCCGGGATACTCGCTTTGAGAACATCGGTAATTTCCTGATGGCTGAGTCCCTCGTACTCCCGGAGCACGAGCGCCTCGCGTTGCTCCGCCGGAAGTTGGCTCATGGCCCACTCGATTCGCTCGCGCCATGACTCGCCCAGATCTTCCGCTGGCCGGACGACGAGAGGATCGAGCATCGACGACGATGCGCCGCTCGGCCGCAAGTCGCCAATCGAGTCCTGCGGCTTCCGGTCGCGCAGCTTATTTAAGCACAGGTTATGCGCGATCGTGAAAATCCAGCCACCCAAACTCTTCTCTTCCTCGAACGTATGCGCGCGCGTCAACACCCTCAGGAAGACCTCCTGATACAGGTCCTGCGCCTCCTCCTGGTTCGAGAGCATCCGGAGCGAGTAGGCATAGACGCGGTCCCGGTAGCGCAGGTAGATCTTGGTGTAGGCTTCGCGCGCGTGACGACGACTTTCCGCGCGCGTGTCCGACATTCCAGCGAGGAACTCGCGAAACAGCACCAGGTCCTCGGCATTTTCGATGTCCCGGCTCACTCCCGTTGTGCCGAGTCCTCCTCTTGGTGCTGGACGCGTTAACGCGGGACGCGTTGGCGCAGGACGCGAAGATTGGCCAGTCGATTGCTGTGGTCTATCGAGACCTCCAGCATCAACGCTCCACTCTCTGCTATCTGCAACCACGGTCTGTTCCATACCTCTTAGAGGGAACACAGCACATGGGGCAAAGTTGCGGTCGAGGCCTGCCCCGAACTACCCATGGCCATTCTTTATGAAGCGAAATCGGCGCCCGACTTTAGCATTTGAGTTTGAAATTCATAATTCTCATTCACATAGACAGATCTTTCTTCCACCAGAAAGAAATATCAAATTTTTTTAATTTCTCTCTTTTGAATTGTCATTTCATGAACGCCCAAAACCGCGTTCCCGAAAATTCAAAATTTCCTGAGAATTCTGCCCAATGCCCTTAATTCAAATTCGACCACGCCGTCCCGTCGTAGCCTTCGAACTTGCCGGTGTCGGTGTTGAAGCGGATCGTGCCTTGCACGGGAATGGCGGGATGCTGCGCTGTGGTGCCAACCGCGACCATTGTTGCGGATGTATTCGGAGCAAAACGGGAGGAAGTGATCGAACCAAGAGCGAAATTATTATCCGTTATCGTCCCTGTGGCAAACAAGCTGTTTGTAAGATATCCCGTCCCAACAAATAGCCCTATGTCGTTCCCACCCACCCCAGTCAAGTACGAAAAGGTGGCGACAAGAGTATCGATCACGGGCGGCTTCGAACCTGCGATCTTGATGGTATGAGTGCTCGCGTTCGGCGTCAATGCGATGCCATTCCCGGCAAGGAGGCTGATGGCTCCGCTGGCATCGGGACTAACAGTATTCAGCGATATGACAGGCGGCGCATCTGGCGCGGGCAAGATTGAAGCGGCAATGCGTCCGTTCCCACCGATAGGAACAGGCCACAAAGCGCCGTTGACTGGGTGGTTCATTACCTCGATTCCGTTTACTCTTTCCGTGTTCAGCGCATACGGCGCGGAGAGAATAATCAGCCTCGGAAAGACCCATTCATTACTGCTGCCAGGATCCAGGGTAATCTCAATCCACACCCCGCTCGAAAATAAGTAGTTCGTTGGAAAGCCGCTCGAAAACCCCAGATTCAAATCGAAGATACCATTGTGAAAATGGACTTGCTGAGTCTCATCGAGCATCATAGTTCCTGCCGACGTGGCATCGTAGTACTTCACTTCGATAATGTGATCTCCAGTGACGGACTGCTGATTCTTATCCAGCATGAGTCCCTGATAGCTGAAGAGGCGGGGCACCTGCGCCAGCCCAATCGATGCACCAACCATCAATGTTATGGCGACGGTGGCGACAACTCGCAAGGGAAAAGTTGATTTCATATTGCGCCGTTCTAATTCAGATTTACCCAGGCTGTGCCATCGTAGCCTTCGAATTTGCCGGTTGTGGTATTGAGTCTAATCATCCCCTGGACGGGTGATACGGGTCGCTGTGCAGTTGACCCGACGGCGATTGTCGTCGCGTATGTGCCTGGTGGCGCTAACCGCGAAGCGGTAATTGTTCCGGGTGCGATCTTATCATCGTAAATTGCTTCTGGGGAGATCATGCTACTTGTAATCTGACCTGGACCGATATAGAGCATCACACTGGGGCCGGTTCCTCCGCCGCTAAGACCCGGTCCGCAGACGATTGTGTCGATTCCTCCAACCCTGGAGATTGTGATATTATGTGCGTTCGCATTCGGCGTAATCGAAATGCCATTGCCCGGAAGGAGACTGATACCTCCGCCGGCATCGGGACCAACCGCATTGAGTGTGGTGACCCCAGCCGTTGGCGCCGGCAACACCGAAGCGTCGATCTTCCCGGTTCCATCGACTGGCACAGGCCAGAGAGCGCCATTGACCGGCTGGACGGTTACCTGGAGACCGTTCGCACGCTCGGAGTTCATGGCGTATGGCGCGGAGAGCAATTCCTGTCTTGGGAATACTTGCTCACTGCTGCTGCCAGGATCGAGCGTGATCGCAAGCCACACCGGCTGGGCGAATGTAAAACGAGCCGGAAACTCAGGCGGAGTGAAAGCTCCGCCAAGGGACAGGTCAAACACGCCATTATGGAAATCCACGCCGCGGAATGTCTCATCTCCAATAACGGTACCACCGCTACTCGCATCGTAATACTTCACCTCGACCAGGTGCTGCCCCGTGATGGGCACTTGGTTCTGGGTCACCATTAGCCCCTGATAGCTGATGAGGCGAGGTATGCCAGACTGCGCCCGAGCGCCTGCCGCGCCGAACAAGAGCACGACGAAAAGCACACAACCGATAAACCGAGACAGATTCGATTTCATAATAGTCCTCCAAAAGTCCTTCGGTGGATGATCGCTCAGCCACCGTGAATGACCGATCATGCGACGATGGACCCACAAAACTAAGCAACTTTGGCCGGGCCGCGCGGAAAAGGATGTGGCGCCGCGATCGGGAAGCAGCGCTTCCCCGCAAACAGGGCAACCGATCCTTAGTTTCGAATCAGTATCTTTCTCGTGATCGTTCTGTCCTGCAACCGGAGATGCAGCAAGTAAAAGCCGGAGATCAGTCCGGAGGCATCGGCTTTTATTTCATTGCAGCCGGAAGCCAGTTCTCCGCTGTAAAGAGTTTTCAGTGCCGGACCTTCCAAGTTTGTGAGCGTCACTTCGCAACGTGCGTCCTGATCTCAACGGTATTACAGCATGCATTGCCGAGAAAGACGGTCGAGTTGCCAGTGCCCACAATGACGATCGACGCGGCCGGTGTGCCGTTCAGGTTGCTGAGGTTGAGTGGATTCAGGTAGCTGCCTGCGGCGAGCGAGAGCGTATCGCCGGGCTGGAGGCCGGGGAGGAATGAGGTGTAGTTAGCCAGCTAAGTCTTCCCTGGCGATGGAATGTCGAGGTCTTTACAAATCTTGCGGACCAATTGATCGTTAACCTCTGCGTGTCGGGGTACCGAAGACACCTTGCGCGCAATCCGGTTTACATACATCGAGTGATTAGCACCTTCTCTCAGGAATTGGCAACCGTTGCCTTCTAAATACCGAATGAGCTCTCGCCGTTTCACGAACCCTATGCTACGATTGGCTCTCGGATAACCTCTGCTCCATTGATGGCTTCTTCGGCCAGCAGGCGATTCGCTTCGAGTACCATCTGAATCGCCTCGTGCAAATTCTCTCGCGCTTCGTCCAACGTTGTGCCTTGCGTGTTCGCACCCGGCAGTTCTTCCACGAAGGCAATATAGCCTTCCGGTACCTTCTGGAACGCAGCGGTTAGATTCGTAATCATATCAATTTCAACCTGTGCGGTTGCGGAGAAGTGCCCTACGCCATCACCAGCTCCCGCATATCAATTGCCTTCGGGATGAGCGCGTCGAACTTCTGCATGTCCCACGCAAAGGTTGGGCACCGTTCGGCGCAGAGACCGCAGTGGACGCAGATGTCTTCGTCCTTCGCCATGATGCGGCCCGTCTGCTTGAGCGGCTCCGAGACGAAAAGCGCCTGTGCGAGATTCTTTGCAGGAGCGGAAAGTCGCTTGCGGAGCGTGGTTTCATCCGGCGCATCCGGCGCGATCGTCAGGCATTGCACCGGACAAATGTCGATACATGCGTCGCACTCGATGCACTTCGGCGCGAAGAAGACCGTCTCCATGTCGCAGTTCAGGCACCGCTGCACTTCGTGCGCCGTTTGCTCCGCCGTGTAACCAAGCTCGACTTCGGTCGTGAGATTCTTGAATCGCTCGACCAGATCGACGTGCGTCATCTTCTGCCGCAGCACCGGGTCGTAATTATTGTTGTACGACCACTCGCTGAGGCCCATCTTCATGCTCACCAAGTTCATCCCACGCGCCGGACGCTCGGTGACTGGAACCTGGTTCGCGTAGTTGTGGATCGAGATCGCAGCCTGATGGCCGTGCTCGACGGCCCAGATGATATTCTTCGGTCCCCATGCCGCATCGCCGCCAAAGAACACGCCCGGTAGTGTTGACATGTGTGTCTTATCGTCAACCTTTGGCATGTCCCACTTGCCAAACTCGATACCGAGATCGCGCTCGATCCACGGGAAGGCATTGTCCTGACCGATGGCGAGGATCACGTCATCGCATGGAATGATGATCGAGTCGATGGTGCGCGATTCGGTCGCGCCTTCGTTCCACTCGACGCGCTCGAACTCCATGCCAACGAGTTTGCCCTTCTCCAGCACGAACCGTTTCGGCGCGTGATTGACGACGATCTCGATGCCCTCTTCCTCGGCGTCTTCCAATTCCCACGGCGAAGCCTTGAAATACTTGCGCGGGCGGCGCGCCATCACTTTGATGTCCTTGCCACCAAGTCTTCGCGAGGAGCGGCAGCAGTCCATTGCGGTATTGCCGACGCCAATGATCAGCACCCGCTCGCCGATCGACTTGATGTGCTCGAACGCGATCGAGAACAACCAGTCGATGCCAATGTGAATGTTCGCGGCAGCTTCTTTGCGACCGGGAAGCTCTAAATCTTTGCCGCGCGGCGCACCACTTCCAATAAACACTGCATCGAATGACCCTCCCCCGGCCCCTCCCGCAAGCGGGAGGGGAGAATTCATATTTGTTCCCCTCCCGCTTGCGGGAGGGGTTAGGGGAGGGTCCTCGATCAACAGCGATTTAAGACTCTTGACCGGCGAATTGTATCGGACATCCACGCCCATATCGACGATCATTGCAATCTCTTCATCGAGCACGTGGTCCGGCAAGCGGAACGACGGGATATTCGAGCGCATGAGTCCGCCCGGCTTATCCATCGCTTCGAAGATCGTGACCTCATATCCGAGCGGCATGAGATCGTTTGCGACAGTGAGCGATGCCGGTCCCGCGCCGATGCAGGCGATGCGCTTGCCGTTCTTCTGTGTCGGAATCTTGGGGAGGCGGTCAGTGACGTCATCGCGATGATCGGCAGCGACGCGCTTCAGGCGGCAGATCGCGACGGGCTTGCCGTCAACCCGCTCGCGGCGGCAGGCCGGCTCGCAGGGCCGGTCGCACGTGCGACCGAGGATGCCGGGAAACACGTTCGACTCGCGATTGACCATGTAGGAGTCGGTGTACCGCCCCTGCGCGATGAGCCGGAGGTACTCGGGCACGTTCGTGTGCGCCGGGCACGCCCATTGGCAATCGACGACTTTATGAAAATAATCCGGATTCTGAGTGTCTGTGGGCTTCACGTGAGTCTAAACGTCTATATTTGGCGAGCGGATTCGCAAACAGAGGAAGGAGCGCAGCCGTTCGCGGCGAACGTTGTCATCCCCGCGAACGCGGGGATCCAGGCCCCAGAATCATCAGTCAACCGAGTCGAACCTGGATTCCCGCTTCCGCGGGAATGACACTTTGACGCCCGGCGGGGTGTAACAAAACCCCCGTTCCGAAGTTGTTACGTGTATCACTAACCACACGCAACCACCATGAAATACTTCATTACACTTTTTCTTCTGCTTTTCGCGGTCTCGACGCGGGCGCAGATCACGCTGGAGCATACTTATGCACCTTCCTCACTGAAACAGTTTGGTCTCGTCGAGGTTGATTCAGGTGAGTGGAAATATGTTGGCTACAACGGAGCAGATTCGATCACGGTATATTCAATGAATCATTCGGTGGAACGGGTCCTGATTGTGCCGTCGGCACTTACCGCCACAGGGCGGATCGTTGACATTGCGAAACATCTTTTTGAATTAGACACATCCTATTGCTATCTACTCGATATTTGGATTGGTAGCCCCGGTTTAAGAGTCATTAAGGATGACGGGGCAATTCTCTTTTTCTGTGACACCTGCTCCTTGGGCGCGGGTTCCTCTCAAATTGCGGAGGGGATTGAGCAAGGTCCGCCACATAATATTAGAACAACCGCTGATGGGACGAAGATGATTGTCACAAAGAACGACGGCGTTAGAATCTACTCCCTCCCCGGCAAACTCCCGACCTGCACACAAAAGGCAGGCATCATCAATGCTTCCTCATCATTCGCTGATGCGATGCTTCCCGCTTCCGCGTATCCCAATCCGGCGAGCGGTCGCGTGCGCATCGCTTATGATCTGCCGCAAGGTGTATCGAGCGGCGAGATGATATTGACGAGCGAGGATGGCCGCGAAATGAAGCGCTATCACGTCACGAATGCCTTCAGCGATCTCCTGATCGAAGCCACCGATCTTCCGAGCGGCTCCTATTTTTACAAGCTCGTGACCGACAAAGGCGAAAGCCCGGCGAAGCGGATTGTGTGGATGCGGTAGAGCGCGCCGTCGTCATGTGGCGCTGGATTTCTGCCTGAATCATTGCGAATCACTCCACGTTCGTTTCGATGAGTGGGATTCGCGACTTCGGGCGCGAATCATTCATGTGTCACTATTGCGATGGAGGTTCCATGCTCCGAAAGGTTACTCTCGCGGTTCTCATTACGGTCTGCCTCACGGGTGAGGCCAGCGCCCAATGGCGTTTGCTGAAGAGTTTTACACCGTTAGACGGGTGGAATAATGGCTCGCGCTCCTGGAGCGCTTATGTGAGTCAGGGCATCGTTATTCCGGAGATAAACTCGGCGGTTCGGGCGGTTCACTTTCTGACGCGCGAAGGGCAGCCCGATACGGGGTTCGTCTCGGTTGCGACGTACGACTCCTCGCTTACGCATGTCCTGGAGCAGATTTGGCGGACATCGGACGCGGGCCAAACGTGGCTGAAGGTCTTCGATGACTCGGAATATTTTGGTCATTATTATTCGCTGTACAATTTTACCTTTGAGAATGCGAAAGTCGGGTATTGCGGTACACTCGCGAGAGCCGGCCAAGATTGGACCCTGAAGACGATGGATGGTGGACTCAGTTGGTCGGCGATCCTCGTTCCGAACTCAAATTATGGTTGGTCTAAACTCTATTACCATATTCCTAAGAACCGGCTGTTCCTCACGTGGAATGGCATTGAAATGAGCAGCGATCACGGCATCACATGGAGTCAACGGCCCGCAGATGGCTACGAATATGGGATGTCGTTCGCAAACGATACACTGGGATACGCCTCCGGGTGGACCATCGATGATGTTACGACAAACGGCGGTCTGACATGGCAGGCGTTACCGATCGCATCACAAGGGTGGCAGCCGCTCGCACTCGCACCGAGGACATTCTTTAGTATCTCCCAGTCGAAGCAAATCGCACAACGATCCTTCGATGCAGGTAAAACTTGGCAAACGATGCCATTGCCCTACATCGACCAACCGACGGGAGATATCGAAGGCACATACAAACGTCTATATGTGATTGGGCGGAAGGGTGTGGCCACATCGACCGATAGCGGATCGACCTGGCGGCACATCTGCGGACCCACCAACGATTATGCCGCCGATCATGCCGTTCGCGGCGATACGATGTACACCGGCGATTATCTTTATGGACTGTGGATGAATCCGACCGGGCAGGATTCCGATATTCGGTATCCATTACTCGGAGGTGGGATCTACTCGGGCACAGTCTGTACGGATACCGTTGCCTGGTTCGGGCTCTACAATGGCAATTCCTGTTCGCAACTCAACGTCCAGAGTTTTGCCTTCTGGGGATCGAATCGGTTCTGGCTGCTGAGCGATACCTCGAAGCATCATAGCGCAATGGGGATCAGCGATACGCTGAGCTTTGGGTATAATCCGTATGGCGTTGGATCCGACACGCTCTTCGTACAAGTGAAGTACACGGTGGGGACCGATGTCCACATTGACACGTTCGATCTCTTTGGATACCGCGCTCGGCCGTTTGTCTACTCCTGGATCAGCAGAACATCGAGTACGCTTCTCGGTACGTCCTGCGATAGCAGCGTTTCCTATATCACGATCACAAACCGTTGCTGCGATACGCTCGCGCTGCAGAACCTCCGGTTGGCGCAGAGTATCAACTTCCATCTGGATTCCGCGAGCAAAACGCGTCTGCTTCCCGGCGATTCCGTGGTCCTGCGCGTGGTTGGCCGCGCCATCGTCGATGGCACGTATCGGGACACACTCCGCTACCGCCTCGCCCGCAGTATTGATTTACGAGACTCCACGGTCCCGATCTATTTTCAGCAGACGAACCCGGTCTCGATTCATATCGACCGGCTCGCGTTGCAATCGGCGCGACTCTGCGCGCCGCTCGATACTGTCATTCAGATTCGCAACACATTTTGCGACAGCCTGACCGTTACCGGAATCGATCTCCAGGATACCGCAATCTTTCGTATCACCGGTCCGGCATTTCCAGTATCGCTCGCGGTTGGATCTATGCTCCCGGTCCATCTTCGCGTGCGCGCGGATTCGCTCGGCACGTTCGTGAAACGAGCAACCGTCCACCTTGCGGTCGGTACCCTCAGGGTCGATACCGTTCTTACTTTCTCGATCAAAGTCGCGGCAAAGAATCCGATGGAAGCGGTGGTGCCAACGGCGGCTACGTTCCAGGACTCGTGCGCCCTTAAAAATCTTCGCGTTCAGCTAACGAATCATGCATGCGATGCCATGGAGATCGACGCCATCTCCGAAACCGGGGACGGCTCGCTCGACACGACCTTCACCTATCCGGTCCAACTCCCGGCGGATTCCTCGATTTCGTTTCCCATCTCACCGACGGCATACGCCCGAGGCACATATACCACCACGGTCGAAGTGCAATTGCGAGCTTTGGGCATTTCGTACGATACGGCACTCGGCATTTCCTACTCTGTGCTTTCGAACGTGCGGCCTCGCATTACAACGCGCACGGCCCGTATCACGATGCCAACATCGACACTCTGCGGCAGTTTCGATACCACACTCTATTTCACGAACACGTCCTGCCGGACGATCGAGTGGGTTGCTACGGATTGGACGATTCCGCTCGCCGATTATTCGATCGCGAACGCCCCCGCACTACCGAGATACATTGCCAGCGGTACGAAGGATTCTATCCAGATCCACTACGTACCCGGCGCGCCCGGCCCACGCAATGCCCAGTTGCATCTTGCATTCGTGCTCGATGCAAGCCGGCTCGATACGACCATCGTCTATTCCGGCACCGTCGTCCCCGGTGGTTTGATTGCTCCAGCCACGGTCGAACTGGACTCCGTGAGTAAGTGCACCTGGACCGAACGTGAAGCGTGGCTCGTCAATGTCGCGTGCGATTCGATCGAGATCGTTCAGATTACATCCTCCGACCCGCTGGTGACAATCGTTTCGCCGAAGCCCGGAACGTGGGTCCACACCAAGGACAGCGTGGCAATCCATATTCGGTTCACCCCAGGGGCGACCGGCGAGTTCCTTGCCACCATTACGGCGACAGATTCCAGCAACAACGGCCGTGCGGCGTTGCCGTTTTCGGTGCATGCGTTCGTCGTTGCGCCCGCGCCGCAACTTCGTATTGCACCGCCGGCGCTTGTATTGGTTGGGATTCCGCCGTGCATGACCGTCGATACGAGCGTAACGATCGTGAACCAGTCGCAATGTGATTCGCTCACGCTTCAAAGCGCGAGCCTGCTGCAATCCGGACCCCAGTTGCAGCTCGATGCCTCGGCGTTACCGCGCACGCTGGCACCGGGCGATTCCATTCGGCTTGTGTTCCATTGGCTGCTCGCTCCGCTATCGACTGCAAGCGATACCTGCCGGATTGTTGGCGATACCTCATTCGCATTATTCCTAAGCGCGACTTCCGGCAATGCCCAAAGCGTATTGGGACTTCCAACGGCGCTTCACCAATTACGCGCGAGAATTTGCAGCACGGACAGCAAATACATTGATTTCGCGAATGATGGGTGCGCAGCAATTGAAGTGGACAGCATCCGGTTAAACGCCCCGTCTTCACATTCCTCGTTTGCGCTCACACGGATTCCCTCATGTCCCCGCACGCTCCAGCCGGGCGAGCATGACTCGATCGAAATCACTTTCGATGCGGAATCGGCCGATACGCTCGTCGCGCTCGTCTATATTGCGAGCACCGCAACCAACGCGCGCGATTCCATTCGAATCACCGGCATGGGCTATGGTAATCCCGCATCGATGCGCCTCGGCGGACGTGTGAATAATGCGGCATTCGCAACGGCATTACCGGGACAGACCATTTCATACAGTCTCCGATTTCGGGATAGCCTCGCGAGTGGCGCGGGCCTTCGCAGCGTCTCCGCACGCCTGAATTTCAACGACAATCTCTTGACACCACAGCAGATCAGTCCCGCGAATGGATGGAGATTATCCTCACAAGCGCCGCACAGTGGCGGCATCGATCTCACGCTGACCAAATCAGATCCAAACGGTCCGATCGCCGTGGATGACCCGCTGGTCAACTGTGATATGACGGTCGCGGCAACAAAGGATTCTCAGACGACGATCATTGCAAGTCCGATCCAATTCAACGCGGGGGACAGCAATTACGCTCGATGCGTACTCGCCGCAGTGTCTACGAGCGACACGGCTACGTTCACGATCGGTCCGTTCTGCGGCGATCAGTTGATACGACATGAGATCGCAGGTACGTCTCTCATCGAGTTGCTGCGAATCGCGGTGCGGGAGCCATCCGCCACACGTCCAATCGCGCAGTTCACGCTCGCGGGCGATGCGGATATCATGCTCGAGGTCTATGACGAATTAGGCAGAGTCGTCTTCACGACGGGAGGCATCTCCGAAGTCAAAGGTTACCATGAGGTTCCGCTTTCGCTTCCATCCGAAGGCAGCTTCGTCCTTCTCCTGAAGGCCGGACAAGAGCGGCGCGTGGAGAAGTTTGTGTATCTTCGGTAGATGGCATCCCCCGGCAATCCGGAGGGCCTCGAACCGATCCAGAGCGGCTCTTACTTTTACAAGCTCGTGACGGACAAAGGCGAAAGCCCGGCGCAGCGGATTGTGTGGATGAAATAAATCCTAATCCCTCCTCATGGGATGCCGCCCCACCCAGAGCGAATCGAACGAGTAATGCCCGGTCGAATCGCCAAAGCCGAGTGCAAGATGTTGCAGGACGCTATCTTTTGGGAACGAGCCCCAAAACACGTTGCCCATCGTGGGGATGTGGATATGCTCCAGTATCTTAAACACTCCACAGTCCTTTGCGCGATCTCGGGGTGGGTAGTTGCCGTCCCACTTCTGCATGATGCAGGAGACCATCAGCGAAGAATATAACCCATCCTGCAGATCGTCCGCGACAGCGTGATCGACTTTCGCCATATCCCACCGTTTCGCAAACTCGATCGCGCGCTTTGCCGCAGGACTCTCTTCGAGCATCCCGATCCATTCAATTGCGGCCGCGCAGGCACTATGATAGGCATAGAGTTGATGCTTGACCGCGCTGGCCGAGTCCAATGCCGGATATGCACCGAACGCATGATATTTGATTTGCGACGCTCCGTCATAGTAGAGCTGCGAGTTGTCATGGTTCATCGTTGTATGCGAAATCGGAACGCCGAGCGAACTGAGCGGTACGTCATTCGCTGGCGGGAATATCCCGCTGCAAAGCTGGAATTTCCAATTCTCCTTTCGACCTCGCACGGATGGCGCCCCGAATCTCTTCCTGAGCTCGAACCATGTCGGCGCGCGATCATCTCCCATGCTTGTTCTTTGCTGGCGGAATCCCATCTTGACAAAATCGAAATGGATCCAGTCCGAGTGGCTATAGAAATCTTCTACCATGTGCAGCGATGCCCCGAGCGCGAGAAGGATGAGCCGTTTGCGATCGTCCGGTTTCAGCGAAGTGTCGTTGTAATAAGCGGTAACGGTCTTCCGCGTGTTCTCGAGCAATCGCGACCACAAGTAATCGAACTTCCAATTGCGGTCCAATTGGCCGGCGAGATTATCGAAATGGATGAAGTTGGAAGCCTCGTGGGTTTGGCCGGTCGTCGGAAGATTGCGAAGCTCGAGGTAACTCGCGTTCTTCGCAACAAAGCCGATCGCCTCGGTAATGAACGGACCGAAATAATCCACGCAGAAGCTGCTGAACTGAAGGACCTTGATCGCGTCCGCGCTGAAGCCACACTTCTGACCGACTTCCGTTGCCATGCCGGAATGCCAGTACGTATCGAAGCCGGTTACGGAGTCATAGCTCGCGATCAGCAGAAAACATGGAATGAAAACGCGGAGGATAAGACTGCGAACTCCCGATACGATTTTGCTACTAATAATATGGATCTTCGACATAATAATTACATTTGTATGGTCGCACGTTCATGATACATGAAGGCGCGTTTCGGCCTCACGGCCTGGATTGTTGGCCGGAAAGCAATCACCCCAACATAATCGGGGATTGATTGGTGTGCCCCCATTGTCGGGCATCGAGAGTGCTAATTTGTTCGGTTGAAACAAATCGCAATATTGCGATGTATAAGCCAAAGTATGGGAGCAACAAAATCAGAGGAGTTCTCGGTGAAGGACAACCGGCTTGCCCGGTATGCCAAGGCGATGGGGCATCCGGCGCGAGTGGCCATCCTCCGGTTACTCGTCAAGCGGCAATCCTGCATCTGCGGCGATATCGTCGATGAGCTGCCGATCGCGCAGAGCACCGTCTCGCAGCACCTCAAGGAGCTGAAGGAGGCTGGCCTCATCACGGGCGAGATCGAAGGCGCACGCGTGTGCTATTGCATCAATGAAAAGGAATGGAATGCAGCGCAGGAAGCGCTCGGCGAGTTCTTCAAATCGCACGGGGTGATGGCAGCCAAGTGTTGCTAAAACATTCTGTCATTCATCGTTATCAACCGATTATCTTCTTTCACCCTCACACTATTAATATGACGAACATGGAAACTGCCGAACAACTCAAGGAAATCGTACGTCAGAAATACGGCGAGATCGCACTTCAGGACAAAGAGACGAACGCCTCCTCGTGCTGTGGGGCCGGTGGATGCTCGACCGAAGTCTACAACATCATGAGCGATGATTATTCGCATATCGAAGGTTATGCTCCGGATGCCGATCTTGGTCTGGGCTGCGGACTCCCGACGCAGTTCGCAAAGATCGAGACGGGCGATACCGTCATCGATCTCGGCTCCGGCGCCGGAAACGATTGCTTCGTGGCCCGCGCCGAAACAGGCGAGAGCGGAAAGGTCATCGGCATCGACTTCACGCCGGCGATGCTCGAGAAGGCGCGCGCCAACGCCGATCGGCTTGGATTCAACAACGTCGAATTCCGGCAAGGCGACATCGAGCATATTCCGGTCAGTGCGAACGCGGCCGATGTGGTCGTGAGTAATTGTGTGCTGAATCTGGTGCCGAACAAGGATGCAGTGTTCAGCGAGATCTTCCGTGTGCTGAAACCCGGCGGTCACTTCAGCATTTCGGATGTCGTACTCGCGGGAGAACTTCCGGACGCATTGCGAAGGGATGCGGAGATGTATGCCGGATGCGTCGCCGGGGCAATTCAAAAGGACGAGTATCTCCGCTTGATCGCCAAGAACGGATTCAAGAACGTGACGGTCCAGAAAGACAAGCCAATTGTGATTCCCGCTGATATCCTCTCGAACTACATGAGTGTCGAGCAAATCAAAGCGTTCGGTTCAAAGGAAACCGGTATTTTCAGCATCACGGTCTACGCCGAAAAACCGGCGAAGGCAAGCTGTGCGTGCGGAAGCGACTGCTGCTGAGAAGAAAATGCGAAGCACTGAAAACCGCATGTCGATACACCACTTTGAGATCATCCTCTACGTCGCCGATCAAGCGCGCAGCCGAGATTTCTATCGTGCGGTTTTGGCGCGCGACCCCTCGCTCGATGTTCCGGGCATGACCGAGTTCGAGATTGGCGGCGCAACGCTGGGCCTCATGCCATCGCGCGGGATCAAGCAATTGCTCGGTAGCGCAATCGAAGACCCGGAGCTTGCGCACAATATTCCGAGATGCGAGCTGTACTTGGTCGTGGATGATCCGGGCGGATGCGCGGCAACGGCACTCGAAGCCGGAGCGAGAATGCTCAGCCCGCTTGCTGCGCGCGATTGGGGACACAACGTTGTTTATCTCGCCGATCCGGATGAACATGTGATTGCATTTTCGAAAGCACTCAAATGACCGTGATCGAACGCTTATCCAGTTCACTCAATCACCGCGACACTTCTGCGAACATTGTGCTCGCCCTGGGCATCATTCGCACTCGCGATTCGAACGCAGTGCGCGAACTGGTCGAGCACTTGACCGACAAGAACAAGCGCCTCGCATCCGACTGCATCAAAACGCTCTACGAAATTGGCGAGCGAGAACCGAAGCTGATAGCGGACTACGTCGATGAATTCGCAGCACTCCTCACGAGCAAAACTCAACGTCTTGTCTGGGGCGGGATGTGCGCGCTCGATTGCTGTGCGAGCGTGAAGCCGGAAGATGTTCATGCACATCTGAAGGCAATTCTCAAAGCCGCCGATGGCGAGTCTGTCATCGCGCGCGACCATGCGGTCACGATTCTCACAAAGCTCTCGACCGGTAAGCACGCGCAGGAGTGCGTTCCATTGATGCTCGATATTATCCGCACCGCGCCCATCAATCAATGGCCGACCTATGCGGAGAAAGCCGCGAGCGTGGCGCCGAGTGCGGAACGCGAGGCGCTCGCCGCGCTAATATTCAGGAGACTCCCTTCCATCACGGCGCACAAGACGAAGTCGATGAGAATGCAGAAGCTGCTCAAACTCCTGAACCACGATTACGCGGATGATGCGGATTCTCAGGATTGGATTCGCTCGGTCTGGAAAACCAAGGCAATATCGGAGCCGGACACCAAATCCCCAAAAATCAATCCTGAGAATCCGCATCATCCGCGTAATCGTGGTTCTCTTCGTACCTTTGTACCGGATTTCATTTCATAATTATTAATTCTCATCGCCATGGCATCGTTATTTTTCGCACTCATCCTTGTTGGTGTTGGCGTTTTGTTGCTTTACGCACGCAAATCACGTGTCGGTTCGGTCTCCGCAGGCGGGCAACTGAACCAAGCCAACGTCGGCAAGATCGCAGGGATGGCAGCACCGCTCTTCTTCGTGCTTGCAATCGTGGTCCTTGCGTTCGGCTCGTTCGTGACGATCGATCCTGGCGAGGTCGGCGTTCAGGTCTTCTTCGGTGATGTCCAGAATGATGTCCTTGAAAGCGGCTTTCATGCGATCAATCCGATGATCAATATCGTCCGAATGGATCAACGCACGCAGGCCTACACGATGTCGGCCAAGACGAACGAGGGTCAGATCAAGGGCGACGATGCGATTCAGGTGCTGAGTCAGGACGGACTCACGCTGACGCTCGAAGTGACGGTGCAGTATCATCTCTCGCCCGCGAGCGCACCGAAGGTATACAACTCGATCGGGCTCGATTACGTGGAGAAGGTCGTGAGGCCGGAGATTCGCTCGGCGCTGCGCGATGCGGCGGTGAATTATCTCGCGACCGATCTCTATGCGAGCCGGCGCGACGACTACACCGGACTCGTCAAGAGCAAACTGCTTGCGGCATTCAAGACTCGCGGCATCGTGCTCGAGAATGTGCTGCTCCGCGATATTTTGCTGCCGGAGAAAGTCCGCACGGCGATCGACGAGAAGATCGCGGCCGAGCAGGAGTCGCAGAAGATGCAGTACGTCCTGCAGCGCGAGCGTCAGGAAGCGGACCGCAAGCGCGTCGAGGCCGGCGGTATTTCGGACGCGCAGAAGATCATCGCCGGTTCGCTCACGAACCAGTACCTGCAATACAACTACATCACGACTCTGAAAGAACTCGTCAACTCGAAAAACTCGACCTTCGTCATAACGCCGTTCGATTCCAAACTCACGCCAATGCTGAATGTGAATCCGAATAAATGATTCGATCCATCGTAATAGCCTGCCTGCTCTGTTGCGCATCGCTAAGTGTCCATGCACAAGCGAGGGATGCCGCGCGACTCGATTCAATGATAGCCAGGTTCGACCGACATGACTTTGAGCCCTCCTGTCAGACGGTGGTCGATTCCTTTCGGAACTGGTATCAAACACACAGGACGAGCGCGCTGGCGGCACTCTATGTGGCCCGCGCGTTTGGACGATTAGGCTCGATTGGTGATTTGTGCGAACCAAAAAATGCTATACGAGGACTCGCTTCAGCAGACTCGGAATTGGCATATCTCGAGCTTGCCCGAAGCCTTGACGCGAACATCACGGACCGTAGTCTCAATCTTTCTCTCCCGCAATCTATCGGCCATACTTATGGAGGTATGGCCTTGTGGCACCTGTATCTACGGGATATTCAAAATGTAGTCGTTGATCTCATGGCCGCGAAGCGAAGCGGAGGATTTCCGGATGCGTTGGTAGAATATTCACGTTTGATCCTCGACGCGCTTCCGCAAAACGCTATCATGTTTACCTATGGTGATGATGATACGTTTCCGATTTGGTACCTGCAACTCGTCGAAGGGGTGCGGCAAGATGTCAGCGTTGTTCATATTGGATTAATTGAGCTGCCTTGGTATGAACACCTGATCGATCGCGGAGTGCCTCATTGGATCACGCCCACCCCCTTTCCGCAGATACGTGGGACCACGGATTCGACTTTCGATCTCCCCTACGAAGAATATCACAAACTTTGGCTCCTTGGCAAGGCGGAAGGGTTCGTCAATTTCCCTGTGGATTCGTCTGTTCGAAGCGACTTGGAAAAGACAATCGGGCATGCTGTGGCCACCATTCCGGCAATCGAAGCATTTCACGCATCCGAGATGCATTCAACCCATGCTCTTGGCGCCTATATGTTTCAATTGATCGTGCGGACGAACGAGTGGCGTCGTCCAATCTTTTTCCCATGGTCATTCGACTTCAGTATGTTCAATGGGATTGCACCCTATCTTCGAAATGAGGGATTTGTTGTTCGTCTTTTCCCCGATACAGGAAGAGACTACGACCCTAAAGTTCATTCATGGACAGACACCGCTCGTTTTTCATCCGCGATCGATCGGGCACTTGCGTTTGCCCCTTCAGCCGAAAGGATTACGCTGTCGTACCTGCGCAATGCTTTTCTTTATGAGGAATTGAGTGCCGATCTTGCGCAATTAGACTCGAATCGGCAGGATGAGCTTCTTATCAGGCTGCGGCCAATTGCACGAAAGGATCCGGTAGAAATCCTAACATACTATCCGTATCAAGTGATGTCCCTGTATGAACGAGGACATCAGAGATTGAAGGAGGACGTTGAATGGATTCGGACGTTTCTTCATGGCGACGCACCTAGTATCTTCAACTCCTCTGCGGGCAAAGAGTACTATGCTGAGTCACTATCGCTGCTGCATGACTGCGATGCACTCCAAAAGTTCTTTTCGACGATTCCGTCACCTTTGAATTCTTCCTCTAGTGAACAAGACACTTATAAGAAAATAAGAATCCTTGTACAAAATTGCCATTGACAAGAAAGTGCATGCGGGTATACGCATCAAGCAATTCTCTTCTTCCACTCCGCAATCTTATTGATCGCCTCGATCGGCGTAAGCGTATTGAGACCCCGAGCGCGCGGAGTTCGGCGGCGTGGCGGCTCACCGGTTTGGCGGGAGCCATTCACGGCAACCGGGCGCGAATTCGTCGCGCTACTTCATCCTCGCCGATAGGTTGTACGCGGCCCTCATCAATTTCACGGAGCCGCTCTTCGGCAACATCGAGCCAGGAGGCCTGAATCTCGTTTGTCGCCACTAGATCCATGCTGTCGAGAAGGCGTGTTGCCAGAATGCCTTGCTCTTGCAGCGAGAGCGAAAGCGCGTCCTGTGTTATAGTGTCCAGGTGGTTATTCATACTATTCTCAAGTGTGCGTTCAAAGTCACTCCTCTGCAATTCCAACGAGACCGACTCCGGCTGAATTCCCCGTTGTCTTTCGACTGCTCCGAGAGCAATCAGCGTAATCCGCTCGAATCAGCGGAATCCAGGTTCTTCTTCCACTCCGCAATCTTGTTCATCGCATCAATCGGAGTGAGGCGGTCGAGATCCAGCGCGCGGAGTTCACTGGCGACGGCATCGACGCGCTCATCGCCGAAGGCTTGCTTGAGTCGCGCTTCCTGCTCGGCGCGGGTGGAGTGCTCGACGAATGGGATCTCGCGCTGGATGTTCGCTTCGGCGATGACGAGTTCGGTCGCTTCCAAAGAGCGGAGGATTTCGCGCGCGCGGTCGATCACTTCCGGCGGAATCCCGGCCATCGCCGCGACCTCGATGCCATACGAGTGATCGGCATGTCCCGGCGCGATCTTGTGCAGGAAATGGACCTTGCCCTCTGCCTCGCGGACCTCCACTTTCAGGTTGTGGATATGCGCGTGCCGCTCGGCCAACGCGTTGAGTTCGTGATAGTGCGTGGCGAAGAGTGTCCGCGCTCCGGGCAAGTTGTCGTGAATGTACTCGCTCACGGCCCACGCGATCGAGAGGCCATCGAACGTCGATGTGCCGCGTCCTAACTCATCGAATAGCAGCAGCGAGTCCGCCGTCGCGTTGTTCAGCATGTTCGCGGCTTCGTTCATCTCGACTAAGAAGGTCGATTCGCCGCTCGCTACATTATCGGATGCACCAACGCGCGTGAAGATACGGTCCATCTTCGGGAAGTTCGCGCGCTCCGCTGGCACGAACGAGCCGACATGCGCGAGATAGGCCAGCACGCCGCACTGCCGGAGATACACCGACTTGCCCGACATGTTGGGACCGGTGATAACATAGAACTCGAACTCACCCGGTTTGAACAGCACGCTGTTCGCCGTGAACCGCTCGCCAACCGGAAGCAACTTCTCTACGACGGGATGCCGTCCGAGCTCGATTGCGAATTCGCCGATCTCGTTGAACTCAGGCCGCGTCCAGCGGTGCTTCGTCGCAAGCGAGGAAAACGTGGCGAGGACATCGATCACCGCGAGCAACTCGGCATTGCGCGTGAGCGGAGCGATGTCCTGAATGATGCGCGCGCGAAGCTGCTCGATCATGTCGCGCTCGATTGTTGTCATCCGTTCTTCAGCGCCCAGAATCTTCGCTTCGAATTCCTTTAGCTCGGGCGTGATGTATCGCTCGGCGTTCGTCATCGTTTGGCGCCGCTCATAGTCCGGAGGGACTTTCGCTTGATTTGCCTTCGAGACTTCGATGAAGTAGCCGAAGACGTTATTGTAATCGACCTTGAGCGACGAGATGCCGGTTCGCTCGCGCTCGCGCGCCTGAATAGCAAGTAGCCCGTCGCGGCTGTTCCGAGTGAGGGCGCGAAGTTCATCGAGTTCAGGATTAGCACCATCTCGTATGACACCAAGATGCGCAGCGGTAGCCGGTGGCTCGGGCGCGACGAAGCGGTCCAACTCCTCGGCTAATTCCGGCAGCGCATGAAGCTCAGCCGTAATTGTGCCGAGAATGCTCTTCCCGTTATCGTTCAAGTCTCTTACAAGTCCCGCCAATAGCTTTTGTATCTCCGGCAAATGCCAGAGCGAGAACTTAAGCGCCAGGAAATCGCGTGGTTGAAGAATCCGCGCTCCGGCAAAGCGGCCCACCAGCCGCTCGACATCACCAAGCTCGCGCAATTCGAGCATTAGTTTGTCGCGCGCCTCGCGATTGGCATTGAATATCTCGACCGCCGCAAGCCTTTGGTTGATTCGCTCGTGGCTGCGGAGCGGCCTCGCGAGCCAGCGCCGAAGCAGACGTGCACCCATCGAAGACGACGTTTCATCGAGTACGCCCAGCAACGACGCATCGGGATTGCCTCCTTGCAGCGGCGAGAAGATTTCAAGATTGCGTCGCGTGCCAGCATCGAGCGCGAGATAATCGTTCGGCTCATAGCGCGAGATGTGCGTCACATGCGAGAGGCTCGTCTGGCTGCGCGTCTCACGCAGATAATCGAGCACAGCGCCGGCGGCAGTCATGCCGACTGTGAGATCGTCGATGCCAAAGCCTTTGAGCGAAGCCGTCTTGAAATGTTGCAGGAGTAACTCGCGCGCGGTCTCGTAGTGGAAGATCCAATCTTCGCGGCGCGTGATCGCGGGCTTGTTCGTCAGTGCGACGTAGTATGATGCAAGCTCGGTTTTGCTCACATCTTTGCGGGCAACGAGCAACTCCCGCAAGCCGAGTGTGTCTAAGTGTTCGGCAAGCTGTGCTTCCGGGATTTCACCCGCGACAAACTCGCCGGTCGAAACATCGGCATACGCAATGCCGGCCACACCCGCTTGCAGGACGATCGCGCCGACGTAGGTGTTGCGCTCGGTCTCGAGTATCTTTTCGCTCGTCGCGACACCCGGCGTGACGACCTCAACGACATCGCGCTTGACGATACCCTTTGCGAGCTTCGGATCTTCAAGTTGCTCGCAGACGGCCACGCGGTAACCGGCGCGGATCATCTTCGGCAGATAGGCATCGAGCTGATGGTGCGGGAATCCGGCAAGCTCGATCTCGCTGGCGGAGCCGTTACCGCGCTTGGTCAGCACGATGCCGGTAACTTTCGCGGTCGTGATCGCGTCCGGTCCGAACGTCTCGAAAAAATCGCCCATCCGGAAAAAGAGAATAGTCTCCGGGTACTTCGCCTTGATGGAGTTGTACTGCTTCATCAGCGGCGTGAGCTTGTCGGCAGTCTTCGTATCTTGCATAGTCGCTCTTGAGTCAAAAGGATGAGAAAGACTTCAGGGACCTAATTCCCGTTTGTCCATTTCATCGCGTTGGTCCATCGAGGTAACACATTATTTTTCTTTTTTGACCCGTTTTACTATCTTTTTCATGTCGTCCGCCTTCACGCCAAATAGAGGCTCGCGCGCGCCATGTTTGGCCAGAATCTTCTTAATTGGCTCACTTCCCATGCTGGAAAGCTCGTTCATCACTGCATCTTTAGCCATTTTGATCGCTTATTTCGTGATGGTGCCCATCAATTTCTGTACTAAGATACGAACAAGAAACAGGGGTCACAAATGACTTGTGCGAATCTCCCCCGGATTTTATCCGTATTTTCGCATAAAGAGAAATGCTACTCGAACCCAAACTCATCGAACGCCTCGCCGATATCCTCGAAGGGATACCGGTTTCCCATGCTCCTAAACAGCCTGCAGAAGGCCACGAGGCGAGTGTGCTCGTGTTCCACTCAGGCCGCCCTAAGGACGGTGCGGGGCCGGTGGCCGGCGAAAGTCCGCTGCTCGAGATCAATTTGTTCGAAACCGACCGGGAAGCCACGGTCATGGTCCACTCGGCGCTCGGGATGGTCGAGTTGCATGGACTTGACGAAATCCGCATTCTGGAGGCGACCGAAGAGGCGGCGTTCTTCAGCCATTCCGCTTCCGCTCACGGCGACGCCCACGGCGAGCAGGTCTCGATGCTGACGATCAGTTCGCACGGCGTAATCCAGGTTTACATGAACGTCCCGCAAACGCTGGCGGAGATGGAACTGACCGACGTGGCCGATCGCGATCTTCGAGCGGCCGTCGCGCTCAAGGTTTTTGGCGAGCACGCTGAGGTATTTCGATCTGTCTGATTGTGCATCTTCGGTTCACACTGAGCCAATCCAAGGCGGCCAATAGGACCTATCGGACCGATAAGACCTATAAGACACAGCTAAAGAATGCGGCAAGGCTGGTAGCCGTTACTGAACTTCCCCAGCTTCAAGAATTAGAACTCAGTGTCGTCTTCCTCTCGGACTCTGAACTCCTCGCCATCAACCGCACGTCGCTCGGGCATGATTGGTTGACGGATATTATCACGTTCGAACTCGAACGAACCCCTACGACGCTTGAAGCGGAAATCTATATCAGCATTGACCGCGCGCGCGAAAACGCAAAGCAATTTCGGGCAACGCTCAAGGAAGAGCTGAAGCATCTCGTCATCCACGGATTGCTCCACCTCGCCGGAATGAAGGACAAGACCGCAGCCCAAAAGAAACAAATGCGCGCGCGGGAGCGTTGGTATTTAGCTAAGTTGAGCGAGGGTGTATGATAGGTCATCCATAGCAGGATCGATCATCCTTGACTAACCTGTTCGCTTCTCTGAAGGATACGATATGACCAACGGTGACGAGAGATCCGAAATGAATGCCAGCCCGCTAAGCCCCACAGGTGGCCGCGATCGGATTATGGAGATTTTGGTGTTTTTGCTCTCCGAGATGCGCGCCAAGAAGACGATCACGGAGATCGATCTCAAGCCGCTTTCTTTGCGTGGTTTCAGCCAAACGGAAATCTCCGCTGCATTCTCATGGCTGTTCGATAAGCTCGCCGTCGATGTTGCCGCGCAGGAGGGTCCGCTGGTGTATTCTTCTCCGGTTCTGGCTCGGATGTCCGGTGCGTCCCACCGCGTATTGCACGAGATCGAGCGTTCAGTCATCGAGCCCGACGCGCAAGGCTACCTCATGCAAATGCGCGAACTCGGACTCCTCAGCGATTTCGATCACGAGTTCGTGATCGACCGCATCATGATGGCCGGTATCCCCTCGGTCACGCTCGAAGACGTGCGCGATCTCGTCACGGCCACGGTCTTTGGCTACGACGAGTCCTGGCGCCCCCACAGCCGCGTCATGCTGAACGCGAGCGACCGGGTGCAATAATTCTTCGTGACCTTCGGCCGCTGAGCTGTTGACGGCGCCGCGTTGACGGCGAATATTCTAAAGTCCGGACGGTTACGTCCGCGTCAGGCTCAACCGGCTGAAACTATTTTCAGCGGTATCGGTTGTCTCACTGCCTTTGTCGCATTCGCTGTAGTTTTCCACTTGTACCCTTTTCATTGACGAATATGAAGCATATCACAAAACTGTTTTGTGCCGCTACGCTGCTCGCATCAGCGTTCGCTTTTGCGAGTTGTAATCAATCGTCCGCGCCGTCTGGCGGCCAACAGTTCTCGTCGCCATCCGTTATCGCGCCGTCGGCGAATTACCACGCCGATTGGTCGAACCAGCCGGTTTTCGTCCAGCAGGCGCTCGCCGTGCAGGACCAGCACACGCCGGATCTCATGGCGATTCCCGGCGTCATCGGAGTCGGTACGGGCCTTGACAAAGCTAATCCCGGGCAGGCCTCCATTCTCGTCTTTACCGAGCACCCTGGCGTCGGAGGGATTCCGGCGTTCGTCGGTGGTGTGAAGACCCGCGTGGAGATGATCGGGACCGTCACCGCATTCTCCGGTTACACCGGTACCTATCGCACGCCGTGTCCGGCCGGGGTGAGTGTTGGCGATAACGATGAGTGCGCATCGGGCTCCATCGGCGCGCTGGTGACAACTTCGCGACTGACAAACTCGGGACGCTATTCCGGCACATATGAAGCATCCGGTGATAAGCGGAATGACTTTATCAATGTCTATGGCTACAGCTATGCGCCGAGCAGCTTCAGTAATGGCACCGCCAAGTTCATGCTGAGCTGCAACCACGTCTTCGCGAATGAAAATTCTGCAACGAGCGCGGACCAGCAGGACCAGCCCGGCCGCTACGACGTGAACTGCGGCTCTTCCGGCCTTGTCGGCAAGCTCTATGCATGGAATTACATCGACAGCCGCCACAACAATTACTACGACGCCGCGATCGCCGAGTGCAATCCCGGTCTTTCCGGCGGATGGACTCCGGCGATGTCGCCGGATAATTGGTACACGCCAACGATCACGGTGGTCGCGCCGAGCGTCGGACTATCGGTTAAGAAAGTCGGCCGCACCACCGGTTACACCACCGGCACCATCGGAGCGATTAACGTGACGATCACCGTCTCTTACACCCACTTCCGTGCAACGTTCGTCGATCAAATTTATGTGAGCGGTCAGTTCATTCAGGCTGGCGACTCCGGTTCGATGATGGTCGATGCCAACGGCAATCCCGTCGGTCTCAACTTCGCCGGATCGAGCACCAGCTCATTCGCGAACCGCATGGACCACATCGCGCAGGACTTCGGTCTCGGCTTTGTGACCTCCTCGTTCTAAGTTCTACAGGGTATAGGGGATAGGGTTTAGGGTATAGTAAACATGCTACACTCTAAACCCTATTTCCTTTTCATCGCATTACTTGCGGCGTGTTCTCCACGGCCCGCGCAGGAGACAAGTCTTGTTCCGGTGGACTCACTTCAGAAGTTGCATCCAATATCCGAAGTTCTCGCGGCGCACACCGATGCGTGGATGAAGATCGAGGGCGTCACCGGCACGGGCGAAACGCAAAAGGATGGCAAGCCGGCTATTCTCATATTCGTCGATTCACTCACCGATCGATTGCGCGCTCAGTTGCCCTCAATCGTCGAAGGCTATCCGGTTGTGATCCAGACAACGGGGACAATCAAAGCGGATCACAATTAGCCGCCTTCTCGGCGTTCCGCAGCGGCCTCGACCGGCTCCGCCGGAAGCGCGGCGGGACAAAGACGATTGGAGAGGCGGAGCATTTGTCGCAGCGCCTGAATCTCTCCCTTTGAGAAAAATCCGAAGAGGAAGAGAGCACCCACGACCAGCAACACAATGCCAACACGGATGATATACATCGGTCCTATCTGACCGATTCGTCCTATCACTTGTTCAACCCCAAATCCCACCAGGACAACAAATGCCAGCAGCCCCACGCGCCGCCAATCGTACTTCACGTAATACACTTTCTGCACCTGCCAGTAGATCGCTGCGGCCATCGCCATGTAGGCAAAGAGGGTCGCCAGCGCCGCGCCCATAATGCCAATGCGCGGGATCAGAATAATATTCGTGATGATATTTACAGCGGCGCCAAGCCCGGTGATGAACGGCAGCACTTTATTGTGCTCCTTAATGTAAATCCCTGCGATGAAATTGGTGTACATGCCTTGAAAGATATACGCCGCGAGCACGACCGGAATAATATCGAGTCCAAGCAAGTACTCCGGCTTGTGAAAAATCGAGCGATGGACAAGCGGCAACTTGACGGTGAGCAGATCGGGCAAGAAGAGCGAGAGCACGAGAAATCCGAGACATGCAACGAGCATGAAATACGTGAACACGCGCGAGAACAGCAGCCGTGCGCGCTTATCGTCCGTGCGGGATTCGCGCAGGAAGAACGGCCGCCACGCATATTCGAACAGGCTCACGAATACCATCATCACGATGCCCATCCGGTAATTCGCCTGATAGACGCCGAGCATTCCGAGTCCCAGATACGCCTGCACGATGGGCCGGTCGATCACCTGCACCATCATCGCGCTGAGATACGCCGGGACGTTTGTGAGTCCGAACGGCAGCAGCTTCTTCATCACCGGCCGAGAAATCTTAAATTCGAAACGCCGCGCGATGGTCGGCGCGAGCATGAGCAGCATTGCGAGCGATGCTACAAGATTCGCAGCGAAGATCGCGACGACGCCTTTGTGCAGAATGATGATGAGAATGATGTTGAGCGCGAGCGTGATGACGATGCCGGTCAATCGGATTGCGCCGAACCACTTTGCCTTTCGATCGATGCGGAGCGCCGCGAATGGAATAACGTTCAGGCTGTCAAGCAGTACGATCAGCGCGCTCCAGCGCAAGATGCGCGTGAAGGCCGGTATCCATGCAGTGATGTCAACATGCGGATCGTGGAAAACCGGGCGGACGATCCACGGCGCAACGAAGATAAGGAGTGCGCTGACGAGACCACCGAAGAGCAGCACAAAGAGAAACGGACCGCTGAAGAGCCGCTTCTCTTCTTCCGCGCTGCGCTTCTCGCCATCGCCGCGCGAGGCGTAGCGGAAATAGGCGGCTTCCAGGCCCATCGTATAGATGATTCCGGCAAAGCTGATGTAGGTGTACATCGACGCCGAGACGCCGTACATCTTCGGATCGAGCACGCTGACATAAAACGGGACCAGAAGGAAATTCAAAAACCGGCCAACGACCGTCGTCGCGCCGTAGATCAGCGTCTCTCGTGACAGGGCCTTGATTTGCTCGCGCACCTCACACTAACAGAGGGTATGGGGTATAGGGTTTAGGGTATAGGGGAAATCGAATCACGTTGTCACCCTGAGCGGAGTTCGGCGGAGCCGAACGGAGTCGAAGGATCCCTTGCACGAAGTCCAGAGATCCTTCGACTGCGCAATTCTTCCGCCCATGATCGGCCATGCCCCTTCACTCCGATTTGCTCCGCTCAGGATGACAGAGTAGGGATCGCTTACAAATTCAGCGTCAGCCCAAAGACCAGCGATTGGCTGAGCGTCCGGCGGAGCGAGATGTTGGGGTCATAGACGAGGTGGCCGGAATATTCGAGGCTCACGATCTTGTATTGCAGGCCGGTGAGCAGCAGTGAAGTCACGCGGGCGTTATCGAAATTGCTCAGGAATTCCTGCTTCTTGAGTGCGACCGATTTCCAGCCAGTATGAAATGAGAATCCATCGCCGAGCGCCTTCTGATAATTGATGTCCAGAATCGCCGCGACGCCGGACTCGAACGTCACCTGCTCCTGCACGCTCGAAAGCGGACTTTGAGTTGTGACAACGAAATTTCGGTTATGCTGAAGCACGAAGCTGTTCGCCAGCGTCTGCTCCAACGCGTAGCCAACGCCAGCCGTGAGATCGAACGTGCTCGTGCCATCATCCGATTGCGATGAGAGTCGCTTGCCAAGAAAGAGCGATTGATAGAGAAAAAGCGGATCGAGAAAATTCGTCGGCGTGCTATCGACAACACCGGGCCGGAATTGCGTCTCGCCAGTCACTTCGAGGAACAGCCGAATACCCGCCACGGGAAAAACCGTGTAGGATGGCGTGATGCTTACGATGAGATCGTCCTGCGTTTTCTGCGGCTCGGCGGTGGTGGTCGCAAGCTGCCCATACTTCGCATAGATGCTGGCGCCGATTTGGAACGGCTCGCCATCCATGAAAATTTTGGCCTGCAAGCCTGTCAGAATATCAGCCGAGAAGGCCTCGTCGCCCGATCTGCTGTCGCTCTGGATCGTAACGCCGACAGAGATCGAAATTGAGTGGGTGGTCGTGCGGGTCACGGGTGCAGCTGTCGTATCCTGCGCACGCGCAGATGACGCAAGTGAGGCGAGGCCAAGAATCAGGCAAAGTGTGTACAGGCGCATAACGACGACGGTATTGGGCTATGGCGAAAAAGCGAATAGACTCTTTTTTGTAACAAACAAGATACGGTTTAGGGTTTAAGCATCCACATGAGCTTTTTTCACGATCTATTCAATCCCGAGGGACTCAAGCACCTCGTCATCGAAGGCGGATACATCGCGCTTGCGGTGATTATCTTTGCCGAGAACGGCTTGCTGGCCGGGTTCTTCCTGCCGGGCGATTCGTTGCTAATTACAGCCGGCATTCTGATCGGCTCCGGCGCGGTCACGCTCGATTTCACGCTGCTTGCGCTGATTCTCGTCGCATCCGCGATCGTCGGCGAAAGCGTTGGCTATCTCATCGGCAAGAAGGCTGGAGAGAAGCTGTATAACCGCCCCGCCTCTCGATTCTTCAAACGCGAGCACCTCATGCGCACCCACGCGTTTTACGAAAAGCACGGTGGCAAGACAATCGTCTTCGCGCGCTTCATTCCGATCGTCAGGACGTTTGTACCGGTCGTGGCCGGTGCGGCGAAAATGAGTTATCGCCGGTTCATGCTGTTCAATGTTATTGGCGGCATCGTGTGGATCTTTGCGGGCCTCTTGCTTGGCCTTTGGCTTGGCCGGACGGTCAGCAATATCGGCGATTATCTCTATCTTGTCATTGGCATTGTGATCGTGCTCTCGGTGCTACCACCTGTCATCGAGTGGCTTCGTGCCCGCGGCCGCGCGAGGCGTCTCGCCGCCGCCGGCGAAGCCGCAGGCAAAGACGCCGCAATGATGAAGGAATGATGCAGGATAAAAGATAATTGCATCGTTGTCGTTTGATTTTGAGATCGCGCTTTCATGGATAAACTTCCGAACGCTGAAGGATCTTTCTCGCCGCTCGTGAGCGACGAGTCCGGGCAGAGCACGCCTGAAACGGCCGGGAAGCGAAACGCCCTGGAAACAAAGCCGGAGCAGTCCCCTGCGGAGCGACGGCTCGAAGCATTGCTCGATCAACTGCCCTATGTGATCCTTTACGAGACCGGCGGCGGCCGCGAGTATATCTCGCGAAACATCAAGCAACTCCTCGGCTACGACGCGGACGACTTGACGGCAACCCACGGCCGATTTCCCGCCCTGATTCATCCGACCGATAATGCCGCATTGGAGGAGCGGCTTGCCGCCTGGGAAGTAGATGGCCGGCAGGGTGTTTTCACTGCTCAGTTCCGCGTCCGGAAGCGATCGGGTCAATACCTATGGCTGGAAGATCAGATCGTCGCCGTTGATTACCCGAGTGGCACCCAGGGGATGATCGGCGTCATGGTGGATATTACGCAGCGCCACTCCGCGCAGGCGCGCTACAAGGCGATCGTCGAAGCCGCCGATGTCTCCGGCATTGGCCTTGCGATTATCGTGAACCGCGCCGGCGCTCCGGTGATCCTTTCAATGAACAGTGCCGCGCTGGCCATTTGCGGGCGCAATGCAGAGGAAGTCCTCGGCCTACCGATCACCCAATTCATCCCTCCCGACGAGCAGCCTCGTATACTCAAGATCTGGGAGCAATTTCTGCGTCATGAGACCGTCCACGATTCGATCGAGATCGAAATTGTGCATGAGCTCGGCCACCGCGTCCCGGTCTCGGCCGGATTCAGTTGGATCGAGCTCGACGAAGAACCAGCGGTGATCGTATTCCTGCGCGACATCAGCGAGCGCCGCCACACCGAACAGGCGCTGATCGAGGCGCGACTCGAAGCCGAAGAGATCAGCCATATCAAGTCGAATATTCTCTCGAACTTCAGTCACGAACTGCGCACGCCACTCCACTCGATTCTCGGCTTCAGCTCGCTCCTTGCCGAGGAGATCAAGGACAAGGCGTTGCGCGAGTATGCGCTTTCCATCGAGCGGAGCGGACAGCGGCTGCTCGCAACCGTCACCTCCATCATCGAGATCGCGCAGCTTGAATCCGGTGTCGGTGAAATGGAGCTTTACCCAATGCCCATCGCCGAAGTGCTCGAGGCCGAATCGCTGGCATTCAAGCCGCTCGTTGAGGAACGTGGTATCGAGTTTCACGTGGACATTCCCCGGCGCGACCTCATCGTGCTCATCGAAAAAAACCGTTTCCGTAAAGCCTTCGAAAAGATCCTGCACAACGCGCTGAAATTCACCGAGGAAGGAGAGATCCGCATCGAGTTAGCGCTGGAAGATGGCATCTCGAACATCCAGCAGGCGGTCATCCGCGTCCGCGATACCGGTATTGGCATGTCACCGGAATTTGTACGGACCGCGTTCGAGAAATTCAAGCAAGAGTCGAGCGGGTTCAACCGCTCCTATGAAGGCACCGGCCTCGGTCTTCCCATCGCGCGCAGTTATATCCGGCAGATTAATGGCACGATCGATCTTTCCAGCGAACCGGGCGTAGGCACCTTGGTCACGATCCGCTTCCCCGTTGTAGCCAAAATCGGCGCCGGCGCGTAGCTCGTAGCCGAAGGGTAGCTCGTAGCCGAAGGGAGGGGCCACGGCTCCCGAATGAATCATTATTCAAAGAACGCTGCTTAAACTTTCCGCCTCCAGACTCCTCTATATGGCATACTAAACCATAGGAGACTCACCATGACACTGAAAACATTTCTACTCCCGATCGCATTCGCGATGGCTCTTACGACCGGATCTATTGCTCAGGCCCAAACGCCGCCGCCCGATAATGGTGCCGCCAATGGCGCGATGCTCACACCCGAGCAGCGGATCGAAAAACGGCTCGCCCACGAGCAAAAAGTGCTCGGACTTACCGACGATCAAGTTGCCAAGCTCAAGGTAATCCTCGCGCAGAACATGGCCAAGATTCGCGCCGATCGCCAGGCCGCCCATGCCGCCGCGGAAGGAAGCCCCGAGCGAAAGGCAGCACGACAGCAAGCCATGGCCGACAAGAAAGCCCTGCGCGGCCAGCTTAAGGACGTGCTCACGGCAGAGCAACTCAAGAAGTTCAAGGAGATGCGCCTCGAGCAGATCGACCGCCAGGAGCACCGCCTCGAACACCAAAAGAAGATGCTCAAAAAATAGTCATCCACTGCACCTTTGTTGCCAGCCCCTCTCCAATACGGAGAGGGGCTTTTTCTTCGATATATCCCGTCGGCCGCTGTCTTCAGCAATTTGATCGTGCGTTTGAAGGAGGAGTAAGCCGGATTTCAAACGCGGGCGATATTTTTGTAGTATTTTTGGAGTGTATTGAATTGAGGGTACTAACTACTCATCCTAAAAAATGAGGTTCTCATCATTTTCAACAAGTCCAAACATGAAGAAGAGTCTGATTCCCATTCTTTTGGTCGTTATTGCATTAGTCGGTTGCGGAAAGCCGAAATCAGGAGAAGACAAGCCTGCTGACTCGCTCGCACCGGTTCCAGGCACACCCACCACCAGCATTCAACCACCGAGCGTCGTCGGAGGTGCGATTAAGCTGTTCACTCCAACAGGGCAACCGCAACACGGCGCTACTATAACCGCAGCTTTTCCGGCAAATGCAGCAAATCAGACGGTAACCGTCCAAGATCAAGCTGCTACCCTCATTGCAACGCTGAGTGCGGCCAGCCCTTCCTGCACGGTGACGTTAGTGCCTTGGAGTCCGAATTACATCTCAATCACTCCTGCGGGCGCAACCTACGCCAACTTTAATGCAACTCCGCCAACCCCGAGCGGAACCGGCAATATGGTGGTGACTCAAACCGACGCTACGGGCGCAAACAGCGTGACTATTACAGTTCAAGAGATCATTCCTCCTAAGCAGTAGCATGCGATTAAGAACGCATCGAGCGAACCACATCCGATCGATCGGATGTGGTTCGCTCGTTTTTTGATCCGCGCTTCAGACCCTCCGACCAACCTCGGTGCCAGCATCTTCGTCATCGGCCTGATCGAGCTTTTGGAGTGTGGGTAAGGAGCTTTTTGAAACACGGCCCCGATTTTTGTAGTATTTTTGGAGCGCATTGAATTGAGGGCATTAGCTACTCATCCTAAGAAATGAGGTTTTCATCACTTTTTGACAAGTCCGAACATGAAGAAGAGTCTGATTCCATTAATTTTGTTGGTTGCAATACTTGGTGGCTGTGGCACCTCCGGTTGTGATAAGAAGGGCGGTACACACACCACGCTGGATACGATGCAAGCGGTTCCGGGTGCACCCACAACAAGCATTGAGCCGCCCTCCGCAGTAGGAGGCCCAATAAAGCTTTACACACGAGCAGGCCTACCGCAACACAATGCCATCGTTACTGTCGTGTTCCCTGCAGATGCAGCGGGGCAGCAAGTCACAATCATCGATCAGGCGGGGAATCCACAGCCGATGACGCCTCTAATGGCAGGAAACGTAAAATGTCAGGTGGTACTGGTTCCGGTTACGCCGAATTATTTATTGATAACCCCAACCGGTGCTGCATACACGGGGTTTAATGCCATTCCCCCCGCTAAGACAAACAACGGAGTGATGGTTGTGAATTACAATGATGCGGCAAACACTAATAGTGTTGTTATCACTGTGCAGGAACAACATTAAGTCGTGAGTCCTGGAAAGGTAACAAGAGCCACATCCTATTCAGGGGATGTGGTTCTTTCTTTTTCACTCAACTCTTCAAGTTCTACGATAATACCTTGCAGTTCTTCTTCGTAGATGGCGGCTTTTGTACTGAAAAGGTAGTTCCGAGTTCGTTCGATCTCGCGGTATCCTCTCGATATTGCTTTGCGCAACATCGCGATGTAAAGATCGGGTTTTCCCAGATTATCATAGAGACACCCAAGATTATAGAGCGCGTATCCTCCGAGATCATCCATTGAAGAAAGACGATCAGCAACAGATCTTGCTTCTGCCTCATTTCCGGCCCACAGCAGGACAAATGCCCTTGAGACGGCAGCGCTTCGGTCCTCTGGTTCTATCTTAAGATGACGATCAAAGAGTGGTAGTGCCTTCTGGGCAGTCTTCTTTAGCCTCTCACGGTGTAAATCCGTTCCGAGAGTGCTGAGAAGATTAAAGTATGATTGTGTGCTTTCCGCAACATCCACCACTCGTTGAAACGCTTCTATCGCCTCAGGCCATTGACCGTTTGCTAAATAAATTGCTCCCAGCACATTGAACGCATTGTGGCTCTTGGGGTCGAGTTCGGCAGAGCGAGTCAGGGTCTCGATAGCTGTTTCGTTATCTCCGCGCAGCCACTCGATCATACCACGAATGTATAGCGATTTTGAAGTCTCCCCCCCAATCGCTTCCGCTTTCGCAAGACTTGCTCCGGCGTGCTCAAGCCACTTTGGACTACGCGAGTATTCGCGGTAATAAGCGCAGCATACCGACGCAATACCGATCTGCGCTTGCATGTAACTCGGATCGAGCGTGGCGGCTTGCTCGTAGAGCGCCAATGCGCGCTCGTAACTTTCTTTCGTGAGATAGTATTGTTCGTGCCGACCTTTGAGATAGAGTTCGTATGCTTCCACGTTTTGTGTGGGGCGGGTCTCGATTGCCTCCTCTTCTTTGGGGGTGAGCTTCAGCTTCAATGCTTCCGTAATGTGCCGCGCGACCGACTCCTGAAAGGCGAAGACATCGTCGAACGACCCATCGAACTGGTTGGACCACAGCCGCTCGTGATTGTGTGTGTCGATGAGCGCGGCATTGATGCGGATGTGCTCGCCGGCCTTACGAACGCCGCCTTCGATCAGATACCGAACGCCCAGCTCGCGGGCAATGTCCCGGCTCGACATGTGATGCTCGCGGTAATGCAGCACGTCCGAGCGTCCGGGGACCTTCACGCGATCGAGATGGCCGAGCGTGCCGATTAGCTCGTCCATCATCCCATCGGCGAACCACTGATTGTCGTGCTGTGGCGAGAGATCGTCAAACGGGAGCACGGCAATGCGCAGTGTGCCATCGCTGATTTGGAGACTGGAAGCCGGCGCCGGAGTGGCACTCGAGTCACCCCGGCCATACAGCCGTTCGAGGGCACCCAGAACCGAGGGCCGGTCCTGGAAATAGACTCGTTGCAGTCCGGCGAGCGGATACTCCAGCATCGCCGGCAGTTGAATTCTCTCGAGCACGACGGGCAGCAGGTTCTTCCGTTTTTCGGAAGCGAGTTGCACTTCTTTTGCGACGTTGTGCGATGCGGCTGAACTCGGCGAAATCAAAACAAGCAGCGTCGAGCAGGCATTGATGGCCTCAACGATCTCGACGGACCAATTCTGCGCGCCGCCGATCGAGCCCTGATCGATCCAAACGGAATATCCATGCGTGCGGAGTTCCTCCGCCAGTTCCATGGCGTGAGGACGATCCGCTTTTGCGTAGGATAGGAATACGTCTGACATCGTGCTCAGTTCGAGAGACAAATGAATACTACACCGCTCGGCAAAATATAGTTTGCGGCGGGAGGGGCTCAAAATTAGGAATGAGGAATTAGGAAGGAGGAATGTTGGGTGCATCTATGCCGGAAGAATTCTCCTTCGCCTCGCCAGAAGATAAGAAGCGCTACGTCGAGCGGATGTTCTCGCGCATCGCAGGGCGATACGATTTCTTCAACCACTTACTTTCGGCAGGTTTCGATCGCGCCTGGCGGAAGCGAGCGATTGAAGTCTTGCGCGATCGCATGAGTGCCAAAGACAATCCTGCGATCCTCGACATCGCCTGCGGTACCGGAGATCTTGCGTTCGAATCGCTGCGGCAAATGCCAGATGCAAAAGTTACCGCGACGGATCTGACCGAGCCGATGCTCGTGCTGCTTCGGAAAAAAGCGAAGACCCTCCGGCTTGCGGTAACGGCAGAGCGCGGCGATGTCGAAGCGCTTCAATTTGCGGACAACTCCTTCGATGGCGTGACGATCGGATTCGGGACACGGAATTTCACGAGTTTGCCGACGGCCTTCCGGGGCGAACCCGGACCTGACCGCG